>CAZKOQ010000106.1:0-9355 GCA_964554425.1 uncultured Pirellulales bacterium
TGGACATCTTGCGGCCTTCGCCATCCTGAATCATCGCGTGAATATACACATCGCCAAAGGGAATATCTCCGGCGCAGTATTGGCCCATCATCACCATTCGCGAGACCCACAGGGTAATAATCTCGCGTGCAGTGCAGAGGACATCACCGGGATAGAAGGCCTTTAGTTCCGGCGTATCATCCGGCCAGCCCATCGTGCTAAATGGCCACAACGCCGACGAGAACCACGTATCAAGAACATCTTCATCTCTCGTCCAACCATCCGCTTCAAGTTGCTTCTCAATTATTTCACAATTGGGTCTTACGCAGACATAATATACCGTTTCGCCGTTTTCGTTTGTACCTTTCTGCATGGCTATCTGCGGAATACCTCTCGTCTTGTTCAGGGATGACCATATCGGAATCTGGTGTCCCCACCAGAGTTGTCGGCTTATAGGCCAGTCGCGGAGGTTCTCAAGCCAGGTCTGATACGTTTTGGCATATCGCTCAGGGATAAATCGCAATCGGCCATCGAGCAATGGCTTGAGAGCCAGTCCGGCCAAAGAATTTACTGGCACATCGGTTCCTTCGATAAGACCTTCGCCGAATTTTTTGGCAAGATACTCATTTGGTTTTTTGACAGCGATATACCACTGGTCTGATAGATACGGCTCAATCGGCACATGGCTGCGGTAACTATGCCCAATCTCGTGAGAGTACGGGCGAACATCCTCCAACAGATTCTCCTGTCGGAACCACTCCACAATGGCCTCTCTTGCCTCGAAGCGGTCCATCCCAAGCAGCGCCTGTGCCTCCGGAGCGCCGGCATCCGACCATCCGAACTTATCGCTGATGGTCCCATCCGGCGCCATCACATTGATAACCTCCAGCCCGTGCCTCTGCCCAATCTCCCAGTCATCGGGGTCGTGGGCAGGCGTAACCTTCAGAAAGCCCGTGGAAAACCTCGCCTTTTCATCCTCACTTTCAGGATTGGGCAAAACAACATGCTCATCCGCTATAATCGCAATAATCCGCCCCACAATCGGAAGACGAACCTTCTTCCCAACCAAATACTTTGCGCGTGCATCAGCCGGATTCATCGCAACCGCCGTATCGCCCAGCATCGTCTCAGGCCGCGTCGTCGCAACCGTTACATACTCAATCTGTTTTCCTTCTATCCCAACCGGCTCAACAAGCGGATACCGCAGATACCAGAAATGTCCCTGCACCAGCTCATGCTCCACTTCATCATCCGCCAGAACCGTCTGCGTCGCAGGGTCCCAGTTGACCAATCTCTTGCCCCGGTAAATCAACCCATCCTTGAAGAGCTTGAAAAAGGCGGCACGAACCGCTTTGGCGCAAACTTCGTCCATAGTGAATCGCGTCCGCTCCCAGTCGCACGAGCAGCCCATCGCTTTTAATTGATTGATAATCTGTGCCTCGTATTCATCTTTCCACGCCTGCAGACGCGCAACAAATTCTTCCCTCTTAAAATCGGTCCGCCGCTTCCCCTCTTCCGATAGTATCCGCTTCTCAACAACCGTCTGCGTTGCTATCCCCGCATGGTCGGTCCCCGGCATCCAAAGCGTGTTATATCCCTGCATCCGCCGAAACCGAATCAGTATATCCTGCAGGGTGTTATTCAATGCGTGGCCGATGTGCAGCGGCGCTGTAACATTGGGCGGTGGAATCACAATAGTGTAATTGCTCGCCCCATCGCCGCTCGGCTCAGGATGAAAATATGGCCTCGAAGACCATATCTTGTTCGCCTCCCGCTCCGTCACCCTCGGCTCATACACTTTCGGAAGCTCTTCACTCATAACCTGTCCAAATCAATTGATGATTGGTTTCTCTGCGTTCTAAGCGTTCTGTGGTTAATTTTTTGTTATTCACCTATAAAAAATTCCGGCAGAAACCTATCTGCCGGAATCTTATGTTAATATAAACAAACCACAAAGTAAACCCTGTTAGAAAATTCACTTTAATAAAGTTATAAAAAGCATAGAGACGGCTATTCCTAACGGGGTAAAGCGAACGCTTAAGCACAAATCAATTATTCTGCCCACCCTTACATAAGGCAGCTTTGTGCCTCTACTTTGCTTAATCAAGGTTCATCGTCATAAGAAACTCCACGTTGGTCTTGCACTTCATTAACCTGCTCTTTAGCAGCTCAACCGCCTCCACAGGGTTCAGCTCGCTCAGAACTCTTCGCAGCCGATACACAAGCTCAAGCTCCTTCGGGTCAAGCAGCAGCTCTTCGCGCCTGGTCCCGCTTTTACTAATCTCTATCGCAGGCCAGACCCTCTTATCGACAAGCCGCCTGTCAAGGTGCAATTCCATATTGCCCGTTGCCTTAAACTCCTCGAAAATCACCTCGTCCATCTTCGAACCGGTATCAATCAGGCAGGTTGCCAAAATGCTCAGTGACCCTAAGCCCTCCACATTCCTGGCCGCACCGAAAAACTTCTTCGGCATCTGCATCGCCGACGCATCAACACCGCCCGTCAAAATCCTCCCCGAATGCGGCGTCTCGCTGTTATACGCCCTCGCAAGACGCGTCAGTGAATCTAACAGAATTACCACATCATGACCATACTCAACCATCCGCTTGGTCTTCTCAATCACTATCTCCGCCACCTGACAATGCCGCGCAGCCGGCTCATCAAATGTCGAGCTTATAACCTCAACATCCGGCGCAACCTTCCGCTCCATCTCCGTCACCTCTTCGGGCCGTTCGTCAATCAGCAGTACTATTAATTTCACCTCCGGATGGTTCGTGCTAATCGAATTCGCCATCTTTTGCAGCAGTATCGTCTTACCCGTCCGCGGCGCCGCAACTATCAGACCACGCTGCCCCTTCCCCACCGGCGTTATCAGGTCGATTATACGCATATTCAACTCTTCAGGTGTGGTCTCAAGTATAAAACGCTGCTCCGGATGCAGCGGCGTCAAATCGCTGAACACCACCTTGTCTGCAAGAAGGTCGGGATTCTCATAGTTAATCGCCTCAACACGCAGAAGCGCAAAATACTTCTCCGAATCCTTCGGCGGCCTTATCTGACCCGACACCATATTCCCCGTCCGCAGTCCGAACCGTCTTATCTGTGACGGCGACACGTAAATATCATCCGATGAGGATAGATAGTTATACCGTGGGTTCCGCAAAAACCCATACCCGTCCGGCAGCACCTCCAACACCCCCTCGCCGTACATCAGCCCATTCTGCTGAATCCGCTCCTTGAGAATCTTGAAAATCAAATCCTGCTTCTTAAGCGCGCTGTAGTCCTTGATACCTTCCTTCTTGGCAAGGTCGTGAAGCTCCGTAACCGTCAGCTTCTGCAAATCTGTCAAATACAAGCTGCCCTTCTTTATCCGCTCATACTTGTCGTGCGTTGACTCTTCGTCGGTTAGCTCCTGCTCTTTTACCTCGGTCTCATTTTGTGGTTCAGCGACCGCACCCTGTTCTGCCACAGCAGTGCCGCTCTCCTGCTCTTGCGGTGCTTCTTCTTGCTCTACCTGTTCTGCAGCTACCGGTTCTTCCTCAACACTCCTTCTCTTTGTCGTTTGACGTCTCTTTGTCCCGGCTTTGTTGGTTTTTGAACCCCTGGCCATGATTGTTCCTTGCTCCTTTTCTATAAAACACTATTCTTAACCCTTGCAACACACCAAGGGCTATCACTCCAAAATTGGTTAACCTTCCCGCACATCAGCGGATTCGCCGCGAAGTCACAAAGTCACAAAGAAATTATGAGTTGAAAAACTTCGTGTCTTGGTGCCTTGGTGGCAGAAAGTGGCCTTTGAAACCAAAACCAAATTCACCTACTTATTGCCACAGCCCGGTATATGAGTAACTTGCGCTAAACCCCACTTACTCATTTATATGAGAGAAGATATTAGCGACTTGCCTTACTAATGCCGAGAAGTCGGAATTGTTATCAAGTATATTATCGGCGACTCTGGCCTTCTTGTCCAGAGAAATCTGAAATTTTTCTCCCATTAGGGGCTGCTTTTCGTCCAAAACGCCGGAACTTTTCAACCTTTCTACCCTTATATGCCGCCGACAGTCAACAAAAATAATCTTATCACACCGCCCTGCCCATCCAATCTCTACCAAAAGGGGTATATCCAGCACTATCCCCGCAACCCCCACCTGCCGCTTATATCGCCTTATAAGCCCTTCGGCACGCTTCAGAACAAGAGGGTGAATCACCTTATTTAATAACCGGAGCTTCTTGCCATCGCCAAATACAAGCTCAGCCACCTTCCGGCGGTCAATCTTACCGGCAGAGCTTAAAATCTCTTCTCCGAAAAGACCGAGTATCTGTTTCCGAATCTTCGGCTTATTGAATAGCTCGCGGGCAATCCGGTCGGCGTCTATAACCTTGCAGCCAAGCTTTGCAAACTCCGCCGCAACGGTGCTTTTCCCCGAACCAATACCGCCTAAAATGCCTATTACGGGTTTTCTCCTGGTATTACCCACGACCAGGCAGTTTAATCGCTCTATTGATTTTTTCATCTTGCCACCAAGGCACCAAGACACTAAAACTCGCTTATATTTTTAACTTTCATTTTTCTTTGTGCCTTTGTGTCTTAGTGGCTATTTCTATTGCGGCTCGTCAAATTAAATGGCATTTTACCAATTTACACACCACCCTGTCAAGTCCATTTTTTATTTTTATGCCACGAAGGCACCAAGACACCAAGTTGTGATAAATTCATTTTTATTTTGTGCCTTTGTGTCTTTGTGGCTAACCGATTGTCGGTAAAATGTAAATATTTCCCCACAGGACAATCCTACTTGTCCTGCATCTTGCGTGCCCTGAACCATACGATTCACGGGCGTGCCTCCTTTATAATCAAATAAAGCATCCCCGCAAAAGCAGTAAAAAATCCCCCCAAGAAAAATCCAGGGTTTGTGCCCAATGCCTCATCGAGCTTGTATCCCATATAGCAGAAAATCACTATCACACCGCCGAACTCTATCCCTATCCCAATCCACCAGCCGTAATTCTGCTTATCGTTTTTTGAATAATGCTCCGTCATTTCTAAACACCCTAATTTATGCCACCAAGTCACCAAGACACGAAGTTTTTCAACTCGTAATTTCTTTGTGACTTCGTGTCTTCGTGGCGAATCTCACCTATCCATTATAACAAAATCCTTATGCCCCGTTAGAAAAACGGCTTTCTTCTCTAACGGGGCCAGCAAATTTAACTTTCACCAACAGCCCTCCATCGCTTATAATCCCTTATCCTTGTAATTGGTATCCTATTATGGCACCCAAAACGAAAGAACAATTGGAAAAAGATGAGCAAATCTACCAGCTATCTACCCTGGTAGCAGGGGCTTTCTCCCTCCAGGAGGTGCTGGATAAGCTCGCCGAAGCCGCTGTGAAAATCACTGGCGTCAAGGCCTGCTCCATCCGGCTGCTCGACCAGGAAACCGGCGACCTCAAAATGCGAAGCACCTATGGCCTCAGCGAAGAATACCGCAACAAAGGCCCCGTTACCAAAGATGACCCCGTAATCAAAGCCGCCTTTGCCGGCCAGCCCGTCGTCCTCGATGATATGCGAACAGACGACCGCGTCAAATATAAAGAGGCCACCATTGAAGAAGGTCTCGTCAGCCAGCTTACCGTTGCTATGCTGTTTAGAGGCAAGCCCATCGGAGCTCTCCGTCTCTATAGCCCGACGCCAAAACACTTCACCAGAAGCGACATCAGAGTCGCCCGCGCCGTCGCCTCGCAGTGCGCCGTCGCGATAACCAATGCCCGGCTCTACTCACGCGCTGTCGAAGGTGCGCGTATGGCAGAGCAGATCCGCCTTGCAGGACTCATCCAGCGGAAAATGATCCCAGAACAGGCGCCTCGAATAAACCGGCTCGACATCGCAGCCACTTACATCCCTTGCTTTGATGTGGGCGGCGACTTTTACGATTTTCTTGAAATAAGTGATGATTGCATACTTGTAACAGTCGCCGATGTAATGGGTAAAGGCATCCCCGCTGCACTTATGATGAGCTGCTTCAGAAGCGCTCTTAGGGCCTACGAAGATACCGAAGCCGGCAGCAGATTTCATCAGTTCCTCGTCCACTCCAGGCGAGACATCCTGCAGGCCTATGCTGATACCGAAGCCGGCAGCTCCGCTATAAAGAGCATTATCGATAAGCTAAATAGAATGGCGTATAATCAGTATGGTGGTGTGCAGTTTATCACGATGTTTTATGCAATCATTGACGCCAAGGAAAAAACAATGACCTACTGCAACTGCGGCCACGAGCCCACAGTCCTGATAAGAGATGGCCAAACAAAAGACCTCGACAAAGGCGGCCTCGTCCTCGGTGTTGACCCAAATGCTGACTACGAAATTGAGACCGTAACGCTCAAAGATGGCGATTGCCTTCTCTTCTACACGGATGGCCTCATCGACGCTGCTAACTTCGACGGCCAACTGTGGGGCAGAGAAAATATGCTCGATGCCGCAAAACAATTCGCCTCCGGCACCGCCGAGCAAATGGCCAAGAACATCCTTGGCTATAGACGTCGCTTTGTCGGCCTCGCCGAGCAAATCGACGACACAAGCATTGTCATTGTCAAAATAGACGACAAACTGCAATTAAAAACGTCAAATTAAAAAGGCATAACCAAGCATCGAGTATCGAGAATCGAGTATCGAGAATCGAGTCACGACAGTTTTACTCTTAGCGAATGATGCTTCACGAGTCCTTAAATGGCCGAGCTAATCATCACAATTGACGGCCCCGCGGCCGGCGGCAAAAGCACCGTTGCACGCCTCATAGCAAAAAAGCTTTCCGCAAGCTTCCTCGACACCGGCGCAATGTATCGCGCAGTAACACTGGCCGCAATGAAAGCCGGCGTTGATATGAATAACGAAAACCAGCTCCTCGCCGTTATTGAAAAAACAAAATTTCAATTCACAATAAAAAACCAAACAATGCTCGCCTGCATCGACGGCATCGATGTCTCAGAGCAAATCCGAACACCCGAGGTTACCGCTAAAGCTCACTACATCGCCTCATCGCCGAAAGTAAGAGCCAAACTTGTCGAGCTGCAAAGGCAGTTCGCCGCTAAAGAACAAAAAATAGTCACCGAAGGAAGAGACCAGGGAACAGTCGCCTTCCCCGCCGCCAATGTAAAGTTCTACCTGACCGCAGACCTGACCGAACGCGCAAAAAGAAGACAGGCAGAGCTTCGCGAAAAAGGCGTCGATTCCTCCCTCGAACAAATTCAGGCCTCTCTTGAAAAACGCGATAGAAGCGACCGGAATAGAACCGTCGGGCCTCTAAAGATTGCACGAGATGCCATCATTATCGATACTACCACCCTCACCATTGAGCAGGTCGTCGAAAAAATCCTGACCCTCGTAAAAGAAAAATGCCCGAAGAAATACTAAAAACTGTGTGGTTTTGGTTTTGCCGCTGGGTGTGCCGGCTATTCTGCATCTTGTTTTTTCGTCTCCGCAACTACGGCACAGAAAATATCCCAAACAAAGGGCCCTTTCTTCTCGTCAGCAACCACCAGAGCTACCTCGACCCGGTATTCTGCGGCATACCCTTGAAAAGACAGTTGTGCTTTCTTGCCCGCGATTCACTTTTCACAAATCGGTTTTTCGGCAAATTGATTTCCTCCGTGAATACAATCCCATTAAAACAGGGTGAAGCAGACCTCTCCGCCATAAAAACCGTCATCGCGAAGCTCAAAGATGGTAAAGGCGTCTGCCTATTCCCAGAAGGCACGCGCACAAGCGATGGCAAAATCGCGCCCTTCAAAAGCGGCCTGGGCCTATTATGCAGACGCGGCAACGCAGCAGTAGTGCCAGCGGTAATCGACGGCGCCTTTGAATGCTGGCCAAGACACAAAAAAATCTTCTCTTCCGGCCTCATTACCGTCTGCTACGGCAAACCCATACCAGCCGACCAGGCAAAAAATATGGGCGATGAAAAACTGACACAGCTCGTTACCAAAACGCTCCGCAATATGCAAAACGCCTGCCGCTCAAAACTCGGCAAAAAACCTTATGATTACAGCGCATAGCGGACAGGGCACAGGAAACCTGAATTTGAAATCTGAAATCTGAAACTTGTCACGGGCTGGAAGCACCGTGATACACAAATTCGACCTAACAATGAACAATAAGACCTTTATCTTCGCCGGAGGCGGAACAGGCGGCCACATCTACCCCGCCATAGCGGTGGCAGAGCAGATAATCAAACTCCAGCCGACCGCAAGGATACACTTCTTCTGCAGCTCCCGCAAAATCGACTCCCAAATCCTCGCCAAAACCGGATTTGAATATACACCTCTTCCAGCCAGAGGTCTTTCAGCCAGACCTGATAAATTGTTTGGCTTTTGCACCTCATTTCTAAAAAGCTATAAGACCGCCAAACAAACCCTCTCTGATTGTATTGACGTTGTCGTAACAGGCGTTGGCGGCTTCGTCGCAGCGCCGGTTTGCCTCGCCGCCCATAAACAAAAAATCCCCCTCGCACTTCTAAACATTGACATCGTCCCGGGCAGAGCAAACAAGCTGATTGCCCGATGGGCAGACCAAATCTTTCTTGGTGGCACGGCCATCTTGGCCGTGTCTTCACGGGCTGGAAGCCCGTGCCACAACGCCGCCCAATATTTCGCCGGCTGCAAAGCAAAACTCAACATCTCCGGCTGCCCCCTGCGAAGTGGCTTCAACAGTCCCCAGCCCACTATGGCAATCGAGCACCTGCACCTCGACAGAAACAAAAAAATCCTCCTTATAACAGGCGCCTCAAGCGGCTCCGAAAACATCAACACAGCTATCTGCTCCCTCCTTGATAAGATTACCTCCTTCGCCGATAACTGGCAAATCGTCCACCTGACAGGTGTAGCCAATTACGAAAAAGTCAAAACCGAATATGGCAGCACCACAATCACACACACAATTCTCGGATACTACGATGATATGCCCAATCTCCTTGCCGCAGCAGACATAGTTATTGGCCGAAGCGGTGCCGTCAGCGTCGCCGAATATGCCGCCGCCGCTGTGCCGAGCATCTGCGTCCCCTATCCTTATCACAAGGATAAGCACCAGTATCTCAACGCCCGCAAGCTCGTTGAGGCGGGTGCAGCGGTGATAGTAGATGACCTGCCCGATAGAAAAGAAACCGCCAGCCGGCTGTGGGAAATATTGCAGATTCTTATGAAGGATGACACTAAACGGGAACAAATGAAACAAAACGCCCGCAAAATTGCCAACCCCCAGGCAAGCTTAAAAATCGCCGAAGCTCTCTTAACGATGTCCCGTAGCACCTGACCCGCCGTTCCCCATATTTAGTAACTATCTCAAAACTGTCACCCTGACCCTGAGCGAGCCGTAGGCGAGTCG
>CAZKOQ010000107.1:0-9325 GCA_964554425.1 uncultured Pirellulales bacterium
TCGGTTGATTCTGAGCAATCGAACTCTGGGCAGTGGATAGATAGACAATCCCGTCGGCTTGCGGAGCAAACCCCTACCCCGCATTACCCCGAAACGCTGCCCGTAGAGTAGCATTTCGTTGTCAAACCATCATTGAATCCCACCAGCCCACCAACATAGATGCTGTTCATAGCATTGACATCGACATTTTGCAGGGCGAGATTTTTTATCTGCCCACCGGAGCCGAGGTGTCCAAACAAGCCGATACTGTTTCGGCTGTCATAAGTCCACGTAAAATTCCAGATTGCTTTTTCGTTGCCATCAAATACTCCGGAAAATGGTTTATTGTTGGGGTCGTTCCAGCCAAAATATTTTCCAATAATTTTGAAATTCATACCGCTATATTCTGCGAGGATGACATCGTTGACGAGAACAAAGTGTTTGTCCCAGTCTTCTTTGTGGTTGCCGATGTCGTTTAGGTCTTCTGGTGTTGCGATTCTGTATGGGTCGTTTGGCTCACCGGTGCCGCCGCTGTATCTGGCATCCGCGGCAGAACCTATCCATAAAAATATTATTATCACGATGATAAATGAGCGACTTTTCATTTTTTGCCTCCTTCGATGCTCCTTCAATACCTTATAAACAACAGTCAACAGTTTGCCGTCACCTAAACTCACCGTCTCATTAGTTCGGAATACCATTTTGGCCGTGCTGGTCTTTGCTGTGATGCTAACATCTGACGCCAGGCCTCATCTGTCAGCCGGTCGCTCATTGGCTGCTTGAATTCGTAGTATGAGAGAACCGGTCCAGCAGCCAAAAAGGCCCCGCCATCCGGATGCGGGCAAGCGACGATAATCAGGTCAACATATCCCACGCCCTCTTCAAGTACCTTTTCTTCCAAGCTATGTGTATGCACGTCCGCCACCAGTGTTGTTACTATGGCTTTATCGTTAACACCGATGATGGCCCTTTTGAGCCTTTCGTCAAAACCTATAATATAAGCACAATCCTCATCAGAAAGTATTTCATTATTCAATTGCTTACCGGAAAGCTCTATCAGCCGGCTCAAAATGCTCTCAAGATTCACTAAACGCTGGGCAGCCGCTTGTGAGAGGACATCAAGCTCACTCAAACCTGTCCTTGTAATCTGTGTCAGCGTCAGAAGTCGTCCGTAGAATTCAGGCACCGGCTCGACATAGCCGGGAAGCTCAGGTGGTATTCCTATTGGAGGTGTGTAGCTCTGCTTGGCGTAAAGAATTGTATCGTGCCTGAGATCTGTCCAGGAAGAAAGGACCGCATTAAGCTCTTTCTTTTCCCAGGCCTCGGTTCGCATAAAGCTGGGGTACCCTTCGGGAAACCTGGCAATTAGCCCTTTAAGCGAATATAACCAGCCCAGATAGAAATTGCGGTTCCAGTCACTAAGTGTCCACCCGAAAAACCCTATCCTGATGGGAAGTTGAAGCCAAGACTGATGAAGTTTCTGATGTGCCGACCATGCCAATTCCACCGGGTGGATTGGCAAGAGGCTTTCTGCACAACAGGCTGTGGAATCGGCAGGCAATCTTGATCTGACTGTCAGAAACTCTTCTTGTTCTATGCAGCTACGCGTACATACCTGTGATGCAACCCTCCAAGTACAGGAATAGAAATGAGTCTGCTTGGGCCTGAAATCTCTGGGTGTCTTGTTTGTGAAATATGTGTGTCACCATCGAGACCCTGATGTGGTCGTGTTACGTGATAGTACCCTTCCATGAATTCTCGAAGCAGCCGTTCAAGATGGCTCTGGCTAAGCACTATCACATGATCGAGCATCTCTCGCCTCAATGTTCCAATGAATCTCTCCACGAATGGATTTTGCCCAGGACTTCGATATGCAGTGCGAACTTCTGTTATGCCACAGCTTTCCAGAAAAGCTCGTACGCCGTTGCCATAGATTCCGTCGTTGTCGCGGAACAGATATTTTGGCTGCAGAGCTTACAAGCAGCGAGTTGGCTCTCCACTGCCGGTAACTTGGCAGCCAGCACTGCCTTGGGAGAGAAGATGGCCCATAGAAGAATCACGGCATACCGGAACAGCTCGCAAGCACAATCAAGAAGATTGCAGAGGTTTGTCAGAAGGTTCTTTATGGTATTCATGCCGCCAAGATAATACAATGAGTCGCATGCAGCAAGTTCACGTAAGTCCTTTTACGACAAGAAGGACCGAGTTTTTCGGGTGGACAGGATTGTTTAACGCTTGAACACAAGCTGACCGCTAACATAGGTTCTGAGGACTTTTGTGTTTTTGATGGCATCAGCATGGCAGGTAAGCAGGTCGGTATCTACCACGATGAAATCCGCCAGCTTGCCCTCTTCCAGTGAGCCAACGTATTCATCCTGCAACAGCGCTCTTGCACAGTTGATAGTGTAGAGTCTTATGGCCTTCTCACGGCTGAGCGCCTCTTCCGGATGCAGTTGTCCATCATACCATTTTGCCCTGCGGGCGATGGCCGTCCACATACCCAGGAACGGGTCATAGGGATTGATAGAACGCAGCGAACCGATTTTCTGCATATGGTCAGAGCCCCCGGCGACGATGCCGCCGGCTTCGAAGATGCTCCGAAGAGGCTGGAAGTAACGAAGGCGTTCATAGCCAAAGTGCTTGGCAAGGGTTCTGGCATCCAGATAGAGCCATGCAGGCTGAACCAGCAGAATTACCTTGAGGTCGGCTGCCTTATTAACGGCCTGGCGGCTCATAAAATTCGAGTGTGTAATACAATGTCGCATATTGCGGATGGGCATCGTTTTGCTCAGTTCTTCATAGACCTCGAGCAAGGTGTTGACCGCCCCATCCCCGACGGAATGAGCCGTGAATTGGAGGCCACATTCGGTAGCGGTGCGCACCAGCGGTAAAAGTCGCTCTTTCGGAATAAACAAGACACCACGATAGTTGGGGTCTTTGATTGCATAGACATCGCTGACACCCCAGGGCTCTGCCATATATGCGCTGCCGGTCAGCATACCTCCGTCGAGGAAGGTCTTGACGCCGATAATGCGAAGCATCGGGCAACCTTTGCGCAGCGGGTCCTGTGCAACTTTGCGAATACGTTCTTCCACCTGTTCTATGGGGCCGATGGTATCGACGTACTGCTGCGCCGATATGCGGATGGTTAGCTCAGAGTTTTCAAGCATTGTCTGGTAAAGTTCCAGGTCGGATTGACCGGCCGAGCCATCGCAAATTCCTGTGATGCCGGCAGTGTTGTAGTCCTTGAATAGCGCAAGCAGTCGGTTGTAGCGGTCACGTTCGGTGGGCTTACGACCCGATTCTTTGCTCTTTATATAGTGATTGCAGCCGCGCAGGATGCCGGTAGGTTCGCCAGTCTGTGGGTCCTTCTCGGCATACCCCGGGCCGCCATCTGTAACGCGGAAATCCTTATCAATGCCGCTGAGCTTCATCGCCAGCGTGTTAAGAGAAGCGTCGGGTCCCGTGCGAAATACAGTAGGATTTCGGGGAGCGACACGGTCAAGCTCCTCTCTGGAAGGATACCGCTGTTCACGAAGCCGGGTGATGAAGACCTGCTCTACGATAATCCACTCACCGTCTTCGAGTATATCTGCTCGGCTCCGGATATAATCGAGGACGTCCTCGACAGAATCCATTTGGGCAATTGGATGGTCGAATTCTGTGAGGGATGCGCCACAGGGGTGCACGTGAGAGTCAATCAGGCCCGGCAAGACCATTTTTCCTCCGAGGTCAAGTAATTCCGTTCCGTCGGTTTTTAACCGCAGGATGTTCTCACTCTTGCCGACCGCCAAGATGAGGTTGTGGTCGATGGCGATGGCCTGCTGGATGGAAAATTCCGAATCAACGGTAACTATCTTTCCGTTGTAAAGAATCAGGTCAGCATTAGATGCACGGGCAAGCCGATGCCCGCCGGTTATGAATAACAGCGTTGTTATACCGATGCTCAAGTGGGCTGCGAACGCTCTTCTCATCGTTTGTCTCCGAAAAGAAACAAGGACTTCTTGACAGGCCCAGCCACTCACAGATAGATGACGCTGGAATATGTTCACATACTATTTCACACAAAATAAATTGCGGTGTCAACTCTTGTGTTAACAGGAAATGGGATGGGAAGTAAGTCCCGACCTGTTGGATTAAGCAACCTCAATCTCTGCGGTAGGGACTTGCGGCATTTTTGGCAGCACTTTCGGCGGCATAACCTCTATAACACGCATAGTCTTCCATTTGCCGGCCAAGAAACGTAGGAGGAACACTATTGCCAGAATGCAGACATAGGCGGTAGCAAAAGCCCAGGCCACATATACTCCGTAGCCATATTCCATAGCCAACCAGGATGGAAAGACCACTATGACCCAGCTCAAGATAACCGTCAGGAGCATCACAAAACGCGTATCGCCGGCGCCTTTGAGAGCGGCAGCAAAGATTATGTTTCCGCTGTCAAACAGACAATAGAAGGCCACAAAGCACAGTAACCTTTTTGCGACCGGTTCTATGGTAGCAAACTCCGCGGGGTCGGCTCTTAAAGAAAATGGATACAAGAACAAACCCGGCAACAGCCAGTACCCGAGGGCCAGGAGAGCCATATATACATAGGTCAAGTAAAACCCTGACCAGGTGCTTCGCTGTGCCAGTGTCGGCTGGTTTTTACCCAGTGCTTGACCGACAAGGGTGGAGATTGCTGTGCCGATTCCAAGCATCGGCATAAAAGCCAATGTGTTTATGCCAAACGCAATTGCAGTTGCCGCTAACGCAACCTTACCGATTTTACCTAAGAACATCAGGAATACGGCAAATGCACACATATCGAGCATAAATTGGATGCCATTGGGCAATCCATATCTAAGCAGCCGCCTAATGAGGTCAAAATCAAGTGCAAATCCCCTTAACGTATTACACTCTTGACGGTGCTTTTGGCGCATTATAAGCAAAAAATAGATCAGGACAGCAAATACATAGGCGGCTACGGTGGCCCACGCTGCTCCTGCAACTCCCCATCTTGGAAAACCAAGTTTTCCGAATATAAGAGCATAATCGAGCACGATGTTTACCAGAGTAGCAGCCAGATTAACGAGCATTACTGTCTTAGTATCGCCCCGGCCGGTAAAAAAACTACCCAATACCGATGCTATCAACATCGGCATCGCCCCGACACACATTATCCTAAAATAGACAATCTCATACTCGATTATATCCTTATGGTGCCCGACCCATCCGAATAGAGAGCGTGCGATTGGTATCAGTAACAATACCAATATGCCTGCTGCCAGCGAAAGATATATGCCCTGCCAGATCGAGGTTCCAACACGTTTATGCAGAGCTGCTCCGGTATATTGGGCAACAAAGGTGTTGACGTAGCTTACTGTGCCCAAAAACAGACTGACTACAGCGTAACTGGTGATGCCGGCTTGTAGCGCCGCAGCCATCGCATCGGCTGAGTACCAGGCCAGAAAAATTCTATCTATGAACATTTGGATGCTGCTGGCTCCGATGCTTATGATGAGAGGCGCTGAGAGGTTTAGGACCTCTGCACAGCCACCCTGTCCCTGCCAACGTTGTGATAGCCGAGAACTCATAGAGTCAATAATAAAAAAGATTTAGAGGACGCATAGAACGTGAAGGCCACCCAAACAGAATTTGAATCATCATTGTTGTTTAGGACGGTCAAATATCCCCAGGTTCCACTCATCCATCCATTTGAGGATAAATCTGTCGTTTTCGAGCATAATGGGCAGCCAAACGTATCTACCGCCGCGCCACCGGTCGCCCATATAAATAAATGCGCCGGGTTTGCCGACAACAGGAAGGATGTATGTGCTTTGCGAAAAAAATGTCTTATCAGCGTTGGCGCCAATACAAGGATTGCCAAGCTCCTGCCAGGGTCCCCATATAGAAGAGGCGACAGCAGAGCGAGCCGAGTTTGGAGCATAACCGGTGCAGTCAGAACCCATAAAGTAGTATCGCCCCTGATATTTGAAGACAGCCGGCGCCTCCATATACCTATCGACAAAAATCCTTTCAAATCGCCCGCTTGGTTTGAGGTAATCATCGGTCAGAAGAGAGATGTGCATCGTTCTATTATCTTCCGAGGCGTAGAGCTGATATGCCTTGCCATCATCATCTACAAAAAGTGTCATATCCCTCGCCATAGAATTGTCAGGGCGAAAACTGCCGAGATATAAATACGGACCGATTAAACGCTCGCTATCCGCCACACCGCTGCGTGCAGAATCGTATCCCTGGCCTTTTAACTCCAGGTGAAACCACATTACATATTTTTTAGTCAGGGCATTGTAGATAACCTTGGGCCGTTCGAGAGCACAGCCGATAGCAAGGTCATTGTCCGAAGGACTCTGCGAGTTGGGGTCGTTGGCGGCTAATGGTAAAGCAACACCTTCTTTTTTCCAGTTGTAAAGGTCCTTTGATGAATAGCACATCACGCCAACCTTTGTCCGGCCTGGCGTGCCGTGTTCCCCGAACCAGTAGTATGTTCCATTCTCATAGAACATACCACCGCCGTGGGCCTCAATGGACTTTCCTTCGGTATCCAGCCAAATCTGTCCGGGTCTAAACGAGATATAACTTTTTGTCTCCTGATTTGCCGGTGCTGAATACGCCGCGGGAAAAGCCAAGCACGCCCCCAAAAATACACAAATATTGGTTACTTTCATAATCCGCACCTACTTTCTGTTCTACAGCATATATATTACCAATAAAATTTTGATAAGCATTATTTGTCCTCCAAAAAAACAACTGATGTAGATTCCAAAGAACGGATATGTTACCTTAAAGTAAAATAAACCTTACAGGCCGCTAAAAAAAACCGAGTGCGAAATATCGGCCCGCCGTCGCGAAGCCCTATGTCGGGCGTAGGACGGCTTTAGCAGGTAAAATTTCTGCGGATATCGAGGTGCAAAAAATGATAAAACTCGCTTATATCCAACTACTGTAATGCCGCCCATCTATTAAACTTTATGTATTGCTGAACGTTCTGTGCAAAAGCCAGGTATTCAGCAGTTAAAGCAACGCAAGGAACGGCTGCCGGACTCAATTTATATGATTCATTTCTGGTGAATATTGCAAATCTCATCCTTTCCTTCTCCGCCAAACCTCGCAAGTGATGGTATGGTTCACCCCATTAGAGGCAGGGCGATGACGACCATTAAGTTGGTTGTTACAAGGCACTGATTTTGCAGAAGGTTTTTCTCCTGTCAATATCGTGCTCGAACGGTTATCTTTCCAGTAGTTGGCTTGAGCTGTATGTATTCCTTCTCAGGGTTAAAGTCTTTGTGCGGTTTGTCGTTGACCGTTACGGCCTTCATTTGTTTCCCATCCGGATGACGCAAGCGAATCACCAGTGTTTCGGGCACTGAACGAGTCGGCGGTTCGAGCACTGCTTCAATATACCCTTTGCTAACAGCAGATGTAATTTTGTAGCTGACCTTGCCAAATTTGGTCGGCGCATTTCGGATAGCCACTACCATATCATCTTTCATCCAGTGGTTTGTGACAAAAGGCGCCAGCCATAACTGGTCACCACGTTCCATTACCAGCATAATACGTGTTTGTGTCAAAAAGCCGCCGGTCTCATGCGTTTTGTTCCACGCGCCATTGTTGTGAAAATGCTCCCAAAAAGAGAGGTTCTCTGTATTGAGTAACGAGGGAATAGCATTAAAGTATGACCGAATGAACGGTTTAACGTCATCAATTAACGCGTAAAGCTCCTGAATGCGAGTGTAATATGGCTGCACCTTTGAAAAGCCCCCCAGATTAAACCAGTCCTTTTTAGTTTCTTCAGCGGGATAATCGTATAGGCCATCGTGGAAAAACCAGACATCCTCCATACGGTCTGTTATCCAATCGATGTTCCTATCGGTTTCATCAAGAACCCCCAAGACTGCTAAATGGTGCGAGCCTATTTCGACATCGTAACACCAGGACCTGCTGCCGTCCTCACCTGGAAAGGCATCCTCGCCGAAGCCATACACAAATGACGGATAGTAGGGCACCCAGGTGCCGTTACTTAGTGATAGTACTGGTGAACGCTGCTGTGTCCACTGATAAGCGAGTTGAATGTCCTCGCGGAATTGAGCGGCGTTGTCAAGCAGCGAATTTGCATCCGGATAGCCGATGTCAGCCAGGCACTGGGCCGCCCCGTATAGTCCTGCATAGAAATTACCCTGAATGTATGAGCGGTATTCGAAACGATTCCAATCTGCTGCTACACCCGGCGGCATAAGGCCGTATTCTGGGACTTTCTCACCATAGGCATTTATTTTTTTGGTTTTTTCACGCTGTCGAACAATCCATTGGCACACTCGTGCTACCTCCGGCGTAACTTTCTTGAGCCATTGGGAGTCTTTTGTCAATTGATAGTGCTCCGCCAGAGTCCATAGATGCCATCCCGTGCCCATAACAGTATAGCCCGTGGTGAGGTAGCCGGCTGGATTGTATTTATTGATAAAGAATTCCAGGGACCGGCGAGCAAAATCTTCGTGCCCCATCAAACCCATACCGCGAATGATGGAATGGGCTTCGCTTTCCAAAGGCCCGTAGCGGTCTGATGCTATCCATGCCGCAATGCGCTTACCATTTTCTTCGTTCCGCGCAGCCATCAGACAGTGTACTTGCGAAGCACGTATTACATTCAAAAGCAGCGGTTCCGGAATTTCCAGTTGTGCGGCAGATTCCAGTATATTGTTCCAATAAGCTTCAGTATCCGAAAGTAAGATAGCTCCACCCTTGAGAGATTTATACTCATCTGGCTTGATTTCCCACGTTGGAATATAGACAAAACATCGCTCTGTTATTTGACCTGGTATAGTCCCCCTTATTATTAAATCACCGTTTTGTGTCTCTACTTTTAGTGATGTAATCGCGCTTGTATCAATAAAAGCCAGAAGTCGTCCTTGTTTCTGCACGACCATTCCCTGCTGCGCCTGTTGCAGTTCAGCAGGTTGATTTTTTTTAGCATCCGCTAAGAACCTAAGTTTAAGCAAAGCGTTCATACTATCTCGCAAAGAGTTTTCAATGGTTAACTCCGCCACGCAAATGGGCTGACGCTGCAAAAATGGGCGATAGTCTGAATTTTCTTTCCCGTATGGGGCGACAAATATGCGTTGCTGATAACGAATACCATTTTCTTCCACGGTTGTGACAGGCACGGGCAGCCAGCCACGATACAGGGTCCGTGTCAACTTTTCGTTTTTGCCTGAGCCCAATGTGGGGATGAGCTTGAAGCTGCCTTCGAACACCCAAATATCTCCTGCCCGCTCTACGACAAATTTGTGATTGTCGCAGGCCAGAGACAGCATTGTAGGCCCATTATCCTGAACCTTATGATGCA
>CAZKOQ010000108.1:0-9269 GCA_964554425.1 uncultured Pirellulales bacterium
ACGCGAGCAAGCTCCCATCCCTTTGCCTCCAGTATCCTGCATATATGCTTCCCGCCGAGCGTTTTCATATCAGACGGCAAGCTCCATTACCGTATCATTCCGCTTGAGAGGTATCTTATCCATGTCAATGCTCAGGCACCCTTCCACCGCGTCATACAAGTTTTTGATTAACTCTTGCATGGTTTCCCCTTGGGTCATACAGCCGGGTATGGCTGGCACCTCTGCCCAATAGCCGCCTTCTTGTGCTTCGTGAATAATGACTTTTATCTTCATAATATATTTCTCCATGTTACGGACTAATATATATTCGACCCTATAAAAACTGTATTTCACACATCATTATAACAAAACTGCCGTAGGCCGTCAAACCTAACTGGAAACGCAAACCGTAGCACAGCGGAAGTCCTGAGCGAGGCCGAAGGAACGAAAACCGTAGTACTAAAGTAGGCTCAGAAATATCTTAAACATTCTTGTGGGTAAGCTGCTATAAGCACGTATTTTTGATTTGCTCGTAAAAGACCATAGCCGGTGAGCCGGCGAAGCTGATGCCCAGCCAGGCGGCCTCGTCAATCTCGGCTTGTGTGAAGCCCTTTGCTCTTGCATTTTTTAAGTGCATCTTCAGGCAGGGCTCGCACCGCATAGCAACCGATAGTGCAATGGCAATGGCCTGCTTGGTATAGGTATCCAGGCCGTGAGGAGAACTTGCCACACTGAGGAAGTCCTTGAATTTGGCCTGAATCAGGGCAATTTCTGCATCCTTTCCAGCTCCCCGGCCAGCGGTTACGGCATCTGCACAACAGGGAACTTCTTCGTCTCTCGTCCCTCGTCTCTCGTCGCTCGTGCCTCGTTTCTCGACGACCGCTGTGGGTTTTGCAGTCGGCTTGATAATTGGGAGCAAAGGCATTTTACGGCTGCCGGTAGTTTGGAGGTAAATAAGTCCTGTTCCTTTTTTGAGAACTTTGCCGATAACGGCGGCATCGGAAACTTCCTGCTTGTGCAATGCTTCGAGGAAATCATCGGCAGAGGTTTCTGCAATTGCGACTAAAAGTCCGCCGGATGTCTGGGCATCATAGCTTATGTCAACCATTTCCTGCGGCAGGGATTCATCTGCTCTCACGCGCTCGCCGCAGGATTCTTTATTTCGCTCAATAGCGCCGGGCAGTATCCCAGCGGCTGCACATTCGAGCACGCCGGGCAGCAGCGGGATATTGTCCCAGATTATCTCGACATCGACGCCGCTTGATAAAGCCATTTCAGCTAAGTGACAGGCTATGCCGAAGCCGGTTATATCTGTGCAGCCATGTGCGCCAAATTCGACCATAAGCTCGGCGGCTTTTTTATTAAGTGCGGTCATCGAGCGGGCCGCGGCCTCGATGCCGGCTGGGTCGGCTCGGCCAATCTGCGAGGCGAAGGCGGTAATGCCTGTGCCGAGCGGCTTTGTGAGGATGAGGATATCGCCCGGGCGTGCGCCGGCGTTTGTTACAATTTTGTCTTTATCTATTATGCCTGTTACAGCGAAGCCGGCCTTGATTTCGCTATCGTCAATGCTGTGGCCGCCAATGATTGCAACGCCTGCCTCGTTCATTTTGTTGATGCCGCCGCAGAGAATTTCGCACATAACGTTGTCGGGAACTTTGCGAACAGGAAAACCGATTACCGAAAGTGCGGTCAGCGGCGTTCCGCCCATAGCGTAGATGTCACTTACCGAGTTGGCCGCCGCCACCTGGCCGAATATATAAGGGTCATCTACCGAAGGCGTAAATACATCGACGGTCTGCACCAATGCCTTGCCGTTACCCATATCATATATGCCGGCATCGTCTCCGGCTGGGAAGCCGACCAGCACGCGGGGGTCGTTGATAACAGGCAGTCCTTTGAGGACCTGTTTTAAGAAATGCTGGTCTATCTTGGATGCGCAGCCCGGCCTTTCTACTAACTTTGTCAGTTGCACCTTTCCTGCGGGGACATCAAGTCGCTCGCCGGCGCATAGACATATATCTTTTTCTTTGAAGATGTCGCAGGGACAGGGTTTCTTTGGGTCGCATATACAGTGTCCCAGGCGTATGGAACGCTGCATAACACGTCTTCTTCTTTCTGTGTTCTTTGCCATAAAAACCTCACTAACAATGAGCAATGTGGTTAGCAGCCAAAATCGCCGCACCGAGAGCGCCGGTCATTTGTGGGTCCGGGGAAACGGTAACGGTCTGTCCGAGGGCGGACTTTAGGGCGGTATCCATTCCGCAGACAAGTGCAACGCCGCCTGTGAAAACTATTGGCAAATCAACGTTGCGACCAGCCAGTGTGGTAACACGCGAGGCGATAGCTGTCTGAACGCCGGCAATGATGTCTTCTCTTTTTGTGCCGGAGGCGAGTAACCCGATGATTTCCGTCTCTGCGAACACCACGCACATACTACTTATAGGGGCAGGGCTTCGGCTTTTTGCCGCCAGCTTTCCAAGAGACCGGATATCGACGCCGAGGCGTCTTGCAACAATTTCAAGGAATCGGCCTGTGCCGGCAGCACAGCGGTCGTTCATAGCAAAATCTCGAACCTTGCCTGTCATATCCAATCGAATAAGCTTGCTATCTTCTCCACCGATGTCGATAACCGTCATCACGTCCGGCATAAGGTAACGCACTCCGACGGCGTGACAGGTGATTTCGGTTATCGTGGTGTCGGCAAAACCGACGGCGTTGCGTCCATAGCCGGTGGCCACGATGCGAGCGACTTTTTTTCTACTGATGCCTCTCTTTTTTAGGAGTTTACCAAAAAGCTGCCGGGCCAGCTTGTCTTGCTCGATACCCTGGTCGGTTACCGCTTTTGCTACGACCTGTAAAGTGTCGGCGTCAAGTAAGACGATTTTGATTGTCCTTGACCCGGCGTCGATTCCTGCACAAATCATCTTTTCCTCCGTTGTTTGACAGTTTCTATAAGGGCTTCCAAGCGAGTGCGAAGCGTTGGCTGCATCGAGTCGGTAAGGGGCGGCACCTCAATTTCTACCACCGGAATATCGAGCTTCTCCCTGACGATTTCGCCGATGACCGACCCTTCCAACGCACAGTGACTTGCGCCGGGGATGCGGGAGATAACAAGGGCCTCAGAACCAAAGGCACGAATGTCGGTGCATATCCGGCTTGCTCTATCGGCCGACGAGCCAACCATCGGGTCTGCAAGAGCCATTTGCGCAAGCGCTTCTAACGGCGGCACATCTTGCGGGATTGGGTCAAGCGCGTGGGTAAAGAGATATTCTGTGCCGCAGATTCTGCCGCCGCATTCTTCCAGCAGGTTCATCACCCGCAGGTCGGCGACGGGATTGACCCAGAAGACGCGGGCGGCATCTGCCGAAAAATAGCCGACGCCCTCTTGCACACGGGCTGCAGCCTCATCAAGCAGAGTTTTCAAGACAACAATTGTCTGGTTTTGGTCGGAGCAAAAATGGATTGCAAGCATTTCTGCGATAAGCATTTCAAGGGCAGGCAGAGGGCACAGTTCGGCGGTAAAAACAAGGCGCCGCAATTCGGCAAGATATTTACGGACCTGATTTGCCTTTTTGATGCCGGCTGAAAGCTGTTCATCATCCAATCGCCGGCCTGACAAGTCTTCGAGAGCAGTTTTGATGCGATGAAGCTCCGATTTGACAAATTCAATCTGGGCTTTTGGTGATGCGAATCCGCCCGGCAGCGTAACTGCGGGTTCATCCGCCTCCGGAATTCTGCGGTGAGGGATTTCCCACCAGAAAATCGGGTAGCCGAGACCGTTGAGTCGCTGGGCGATGGCGGAAAAGTCATCGCACGTTGCGCCGACGCTGCATATAAGCAGCTCCGGTATCGGGAAATGCGCCTCCGTCAGAAATGCGCCGAGCATTGCGCGGACGGGACAGAAGGATTCGTCTATGCCGAGCTTATCGGCGATGCTCAACAATCCGGAATTTAATTCCATCACACAGGGAATCCACCAGGCGCCATCGGGATAAAAGGCAGCCAGATTGTCAAATGAATAGGCCATCACAGGAACAGTGCCTAAGTCTTTCATTGTGCCGACAAGTTTTTTGCCGTCAGTGCGGGCCTGGCGCAGACGGTCTTCTTCTGTCAGTAGGAAATTCCACAATCGCAAAGCGGCAGCAGAGTTATCGTAGCGAAGTTTCAAAAGCCGAGTGTCGCCATCTTCAATATGGCGACTGATTGGGCCGTCATAGCTCGACACGCAGACATCGTCTTGCTGGAGCTGCTCATATCGCCGGTCCCATTCTTCGAGAGTGATTTGTCTCGGCTGCTCTTTCACTGAAGCATCTCCAGAAATGAATGAATCCGGTTTGGCAGGCGATGTTCGTGAGCTTTACTGCTGCCGCCAACGTCAATGTCGAGGACGGGCAGGTTTATCCACTCCTTTAGCCGACGGAGTTCGGCGTGCCAGGTGTCGCACCATACATAGCGGCGGAAGATAATCCCGCGGACCGCTCTACTGGTAAGCTGGTTTTCAAACCACCTGTAAAGCTCGCTGTTTGGCCTGCGCGAGGCATCCTGAATGCCGTTAAAGTAGCTATTTGCAAGTTCGATGATGGGGTTATCACGGAGCGTGCGGCGGTCGAACGGCAATGGCATCCCACGCTCGCCGGTTTCGGTTGCATCCAGCACTATTTGGCCGCCAAATTGCTCCACAATGTCAAATATATCAAGGTCTCCTACTACCAGTGGGCCGCCAATAATTGCCAGAGGGACGCCGGAGAGCGACGACTTAGCGGCATTCTTGCCGGCCGGTATGCCGGCTGGGCCGTCAAGACCAAACGCCGCAATTGCATCCGCATATCGCCGGGCCGATAAATAGCTTCTGGCTGCGCGAACCGATGCGCGGGTAGCATCATACTTGAGCATTACCTCGGCAAGAGTTCGCTCTGAAGGAGGTTTTCCACCGAGTCGAACGAGGAATCGGCTGAGGCGTTTTAGCTCATCCACATACATCTTCTGCGCATTAACGCTTTGCCAGGTGTGCGGGACATTGAAAAGGAAAGCCGGCAGGTTGCATATTCGCAAGATGATGTCAAACGCCCTGCGCATCTGGTCGCACAGTGTTGTTAGTATAACACCACAGCCGTTCTTTTCTGCTATCACTTCGTTAATGAAACTGTGGACATAAGGGCAAAGACCTTCGAGCAGGGCAAGCGGGCCGCCGGAGCCGATGCTCTTAGGCATTATTCGGCTGGGCCGCAATCCGTGCGCGGCAATCCATTCAGCAGGGATGTATGGGCAGGTGTAGATAACCATTTTCATCGGCGTAAGCACCCACGGCCGCCAGTTTTTGAGCGGACTTGTCCGCCGCTTGCCCGCCATCTGTGTGGCGGGTTTGTGTGACGGACTGTTTCAAATAACGCCTCGACTCGTAAGGCAATGCGCGCCGAATCAGAGGGCGAATAATCCGTTTCTATGCGAAGATAAGGCAGACCAAGCTCCTTCTCCGCCAGTTTCTTGACAAGGTATGACTCGACATCGTAGGTCAGACAGGCCTGCCAGATAAGTTCGATGATGCACTGCGGGCGGTATTCGGCGGCCAGCTCGCGGAGAATGTCGAGGCGGCGGTCGTTTTTGGTCATTACCGAGCAAGGCAGTCGCAAATACTTTTCAGCCAGGGCAATTATCGGGTCGCCAGCCGTCTCGTCAACATCCTCAAAGATGGGCTTTAGCCCGGTGCAATTGTCCATACATACCACAAGTCCGCCGTGAGACTCGACAATATCAAGGACGCGTTCAGCCCCGTGAACAATAGGCACGCCGGTCATCAACACCCGCACACGAGAGTTTTGGACGGAGGCAGCATTGGCAGATTTGTAAATCTCAATCGCCTCGGCATACTGTGCAAAGTCAGAGTCAATGCCGGAGATAATGCTTTTGAAATCGAGGAGCTGCCTGCCGGTAAGTAGTGGGGACTGCGATTTCATAAGTGCCGCAAGCTGACGCCGCAATCTTCGCTCGCTATTCATAACGCTGACCGCTTGTCTTATTTTTGCATCTGTGATTTTGAAGCCAAAGTGATTTTCGAGTTTAGTTTTGAGTTTGCGCAGCTCGCTTACCCAGTGTGTCATTGCATCCGGGTCGGTTGGTTTTTGAGGCAGTTCCAGAATATAAACGGGGCGCGACTCGGCGAGCAATTCATACATCTTTTTTTTGCCGTCGCAGGTTGTCTCGGCAACAATGAGGTCGGCCATTTCCAGAAACGGATTTGACTTTTGGATGTGGTAGCCGTAAGTCGATTTTATCAGTGGGCAGAGGTTGGCGGGCAGGTGTTCTTCCGCCGGCGGGATCATTTCCGCCGAGCCGCCGCAAAGACAAACTGGGACGGCGTCCGCTGCCATAATCAGCTCGCGCGGCGTGTATTCACACATAATGCCCACGATGCGTTTGCCTTTCGCTTTTGCATCTTTAGCATATTGGAAGCAATTCTGTATCATTTTGCCAAACCAAGCCAGGGGCTTATTATCTGGCTGTGTGTCTGCGGTTGTATCTTTAGCGCATTGCGGCTGGGGCGGGCAGCAGGGATTGATTGGCTCTTTGCTTATTTTTTTACCGCTACAATGTCTTTTCATTTTTCTGCCTGAATCCTCAAATAGTGATTACGTTTTCTTGCGGGCGATGAGCAGGCCCTGGGCGATTTTCCCCGCGTGTGCCAATTTTTGCATAAAGGCCATTTCCGCAGCCAGCGACTGCATCAGTTCGCTATTGAAGCCAATGATTCTCAAGGCATCATAAGTCAGTTGCTTATGAAGCATATTGAGATACAAGTCCACGTATAGTGCAAACCTGCCGGTGTCTTCGGCTCTGATTACCTCACAGCCGTTTTTTTGCAGCAGGTGCTGATAGCCGTCAATATCCTGGACATTTGGAAACTTCATAAACGTTAAGAAACGCTCCGCCTCCTGCCAGGTCAGGTCGGCAGGGCCTTCGACCCAATCGGTAAATGCGATTACTCCCGCCGGTTTTACTATGCGGGCCGCCTCAGAAATAAGCTTTTCTTTGTCCACAACGTAGCACCAGGCATCTTCGCCCCAGATGAAATCTACGCTTGCGGTTTTAAGGCCGCTATTGCAGACATCGGCGAGAATGAATTTTATTTTGTCCGACAATCCCTCCTGCTTACAACGGCTGCGGCCCTGCTGGACGACCTTTTCTGTAGCATCGACGCCGACCATTTGCGCTACATTTCGGAAACGCACTAAAAAGCGCATTCCGGCGCCGTTGCAGCAGCAAAAATCCACACCTTTCATATCCTTTCCGATGCCGGCCTTTTCAGCAAGGTCCATAGATGAGACAAAGCCGCCTATGTGAACCTGCTCACCCATTATCAGTTCCCAGAGCGCCCCTTCAGGGCCGCCATAAACGGCCTGCACGTTACTTAATCCGATATTGCCTATCCTTTTCATAATGGTTCTCCTTAGAATTCGTACTTAAATTGAATTGCCCAGGCGTTGTCCTCGCGGTGGTTGAGGACGTTACCGAAATTGGCGTAGCCGCCCGCGACCGTCCAGTGGTCATCGAGCACGTAGGCCAGACAAACGTCCCACCAGTCATTCTCTGCCTTAATTAGTCCTGGGACATGGTCGCACAAGTCTGACTTTTGACGATACTCGCTTGCCAGCAGCAGTTTATCTGTGAGAAAGTAAATGATACTGCCCTCGAAGGTTGTTCGTCGCTCGCCGGCAAAACCCAGCAGTCCTGTATGGATTGCGTCGCCGTTTCGCAATCCCGCAGAGGCGATAATCGGCCTGGGAAGCCAGCCGGTTATTGTTTTGGTGGCGACGGCGGTAAATTCGGTTCCAGATGCGTGGTCGGCACCGAGCGCGTCACAGGCACCGCCCAGTTGCCTGTTAATATCATTGAGACCCTCGTTCCATTTGAAATGAGCACCGAGCGTTACGGCCGGCATCCAGCCGCAATCAAAACCACCTTCTTCCATCACCATCAACCGGGTATTGAAATTGTGCAGAAATACATGGTTGTCAACATGGGCACCCATAGCCGCTCGCACATCATCGGGCCAATCCCCCAGTCCTATGCGCTCTAGGGCATAACCGAGTTCTATCCGACCAAGTATGTTTTCGGTAAAGACGAATGACTGAAAGTCCTTCTCTCCAATGGCTGCTGCGCTGGCAGATATACTTGGTTTTCCAAAGAAATCTCCCTTTTCAGCAGGATTTGTAAAATAAGCGGTGCTGGTAATAAATACGCCGCTATTTCCCTCAACGTTGTGTGTCGGTAGAGGCGGGCCGGCGTATCCCGCGCCGCACAGATAAATTGCTAAAGCACAGCCAATCAGCAAAGTCCTTTTTGTTTTTGGTAGCGGTTCCATAATATCACCTCAAATAAGAATTTTTTCGATACGGTTTTGTGCGCAAATAAAAAGGCGGGTAAGAGGAATTTTTCTCTTAACCCGCCGGTATTTAGTGGCTCAATTTCTCATTCTATCAAGTTCCAGGTCAACTCCTGTTTGGTTTCAAACGGCACATCGTTCATATCTATCTGAATCTGGTACTTGCCTTTGAAATCTTCTGGCACTCGCCACGAGTACCGGCAGGTGCCGCCTCAGCCATACTCGAATTTGCCGGACGCAAGAACTGTCCCGGCTTCATTGACAATCTTCACATTAGGCGTTGGCACCGGCTGGCTATTCTTTGTTATCACGTTGCGATATTGCTCCCCTGCCTGGCCAAAAATGGCAAGAGCAACCAAAACCCGCGATTCGATCTTGTTAATTGCGGGCTTTATTTCCAGAGGCGGGCCGAGCTTTAGGGTCGTTGTATTATCCTTTTCCACCTTGATTTGGTCGAGCTGACCCCACGGGCCGGTGCTTTCCATCAGCCAGGTGTCGCTACCCTTTTGCGTTTCAATTTCCAGGTATTGTGGTCTGTACACTCCGGCAGTTACAGGAATGGCATTGGCGGCGGAGGCAACCTTTGTCTCGCCGAAGCGGCCGCCGGAAAGGTTCAATCGAACGCCGGGTGTGTCAATCTTGATATAACCCTTTGGGCGGGGATAGAGGAAAAAAACTGCAAGACAAGCCGCTATCAAAACTACGACGATAACCAAAATCGGTATGACCTTTTTCATACGCTCACCTTTCAAATTTTTCTAAGCCGAATACCATTATAAACCGGACAGCCAAAAATGTCAGGAAAAAAAACTGAAAAATAAAAAATTAAAACTGACCAATTTGATGGTATTAGTAATCATAACTCTTTTATTTGCAAGAGAATATAGTCCCTTGTCATTCTGAGCGAAAC
>CAZKOQ010000109.1:0-9208 GCA_964554425.1 uncultured Pirellulales bacterium
GAGGTCAACAGGTTTAGACAGGCCAAAAAGCAGGTCTCCATAGAAGCTAAAGAATTTCTCCGGCATAATGCCTTCGACCGCCAAATCAACATCAGTTGCCTCTCTATTTGGATCGGCGCTGGAGCCAAACAGCAGAACACCCTTGACCCCGTATCGCCGGGCAATCTCTATTATCGCTGTTTTGTCCTGTTCAGAAATCATATCATTATTCTATTGGATATTGCTGTGTCCGTCAAAAGGAACTGTTTGTGATTAACTTCTGTCAGGAGGATTTTTGCCCGTTAGCTCTGCGATTTGAAGCTGAAGCTGCTTGAGGTCTTCCCGAACTCTAAGCTCATTGTGATAAATCTAGTACCAAAGCTTCGCCAGAAGATGAAATTGCCCCGCAGATAGGACCACTACACCGAAGAATATGACAAGATTGGTTTCGTAATCTCTAATGATGCCAATCACAAGGCCAAGGAACCCAGCAATCTCCAGAACTGTCGCCATTGCTATGCTAACCCATGTGATGGTTAAAACTGGTCCCAACTTTTTCTCAGCCATTCTAACAATCTCCTTTCTTGAGGATTCGGTATCGCACCTTTAGTTTTGTTGCATTGCGTAGGCAGGACAAGGATGTTAAAAAGCTCCGGCAATTTATGAAACCGACCCTAATTTGTGGCCGGGACCAACGGTGTATAGCCGTTTTTTCGGTCTGGCGTTGATATGCGAGGCAACAATTTTTCCTACAAAAATAATGTGGTCGCCGGCAGATATTTGCGATTCGAGCGTGCATTCAAAATTGGCCACCGCGTCGGTTAAAAGCACCGAGTCGATTTTCTTTGCCGGTTGCGTCTTGCAATGGAATCGGCCATGCTGCGCATCAAATTCGGCGAATTTGTCGGTATCACGGCCGGACCTTGAGCCGAAAAACAAAGCCGCATCGGCCATCTGGGCCGATGGGAACGCAATGGTAAAGCATTTCGAGTGCCGGATAGTCTTGGTTGAATAATGCGTCTTTGCGACGGCTATCGCCATCATTGGCGGCTGATATGAGGCAATCATTGTCCAGCCCAGCGTAACAGGATTCGGCTTGCCCTTTTTGTCCTTTGCAATCGCTATTACCACCTGCTCAGGATATTTGGTTTTAATGGCCTGGTCAAACTTAACTTGCTTTTGCATTGTGTTTCTCCGTAATCGACCTTAATATTTGCTATAGATGAACTCTTATCTACGATTATAGTCTTAAAACTCTGCTTTACAAGGAGTAAAGAAGTGGACGCAATCGGCTTTCTTGGAAGCGGCAATATGGCCGAGGCCCTGATAAAGGGCATAATAGTTGCTAAGCTCTATGCGCCTGCAAATATATTTATAAGTGACATCAAGGCAGAGCTCCTAAAGTTCCTTGCCGCCAAATATAATGTTACCCCTGTGGGGAGTAACGCCGAGCTGGCGGCGAAGGTAGAGACGCTCGTCTTAAGCATCAAGCCCCAGAATCTGACCGAGGCACTCAATAGCATAAAAGGCACGGTCAAAAAAGATACTCTTGTCATTTCCATCGTCGCAGGAAAACGAATTGCGGCCATCGCCGCTATTCTTGGTGATATCCCAATGGTCCGCGTTATGCCCAATACGCCCGCCCTTATTGGCCAGGGGGCAAGTGCACTATTTGCCAACCAGAAAGCAAAACCTATGCTGGAGAAAGCAAAATCAATTTTCTCATCCGTCGGTAAAGCCGTTGTGATTGATGATGAGGAATTAATTGATGTGGTAACAGCGATAAGCGGCAGCGGCCCTGCTTATTATTTTCTTCTGATGGAGAAAATGATAAAAGCAGGCGTCCAGTTGGGGCTGCCTGAAGATGTGGCCAAGGAGCTGGTTCTGCAGACCGCAAAAGGTGCGGGGATGCTCGCAGTCGAGGCGGATAGAAGCGGCGAAAGTCCCGCTATTCTTCGCCGGAAGGTTACCTCCCCGGGCGGAACGACCGAAGCAGCACTCAAAATCCTCGCAGAAGGTAAGTTCGGCTCCCTGATTGCAGCGGCCATCAAAAGGGCCTGCGATAGAAGCCGAGAATTGTCCGGCTAATCCGGACGTTCTATAAATGCTTATTTACACAAATTTAACCAGCCCAACATTTTTCAAAAACGGCGGAAGTTAACATATAGAGAAGTCCCAGAATGTCAGAAATAGAATTAGGTATAATAAGCAAAAAAAGGAGTCCTTTAATAGCCATCGTTCTTTCTTTAATTATGCCCGGCCTGGGTCATATTTACTGCGGAAGAATCACAAAAGGAATAACCTTAGCTTTTCTTTCCTGTATCTTCATTCCACTACTTTTTGGTATCCTATCTGCGAGCCATTTTTCAATTCGAATCGCAGTTATAATCACATCACTGTTTGCATTGCTGGTCGTATGGCTCATCGCCATTGTTGACTCCTGGCGCACTGCAAAACATACTTCAGAATCCTACACACTCAAGGATTACAATAAAAGGTATGTATATTTAATCCTGGTCCTTATGAGCACAGGCAGCTCAATACCCATTGCCCATTATGTAAGAGCAAATTTTTTTGAAGCGTTTAGAGTCCCCACTGCTGCTGGCTATCCGACTATTGTGCCAGGCGATAGATTCCTCGCAAACAAGCTCGCTTACCAAAATAATGACCCCAAAAAAGGCGACATTGTTGTTTTTATTAGTCCTGAAGACAGACGAGTAAAATATGTCAAAAGAGTAGTTGCTATCGCTGGTGAAACGGTGGAGATTAAAAATAATGACCTTTATATAAATGGGCAAAAGCTTGAACGCAAAAAAATTGATGATTCGATACTGAGCAAAATCAAAATAGAAGTGCAGGGTAAAATGCTCGATGGAGACATATACGAGGAAACCAACAACGGCGCTAAATACAAAATCTTCTTGACATCCGGAGCTGACCTTAAATCGGCTGATTTCGCTGTGGTAACTGTGCCGCAGTATCACTGCTTTGTGTTAGGCGACAATCGTAATTCGTCCGAAGACAGCAGACACTATAGTTCCGTCCCTCTGGTAACGATAAAGGGCAGAGCAGATTACCTTTATTGGCCAGCCAAAGACTGGTCCCGATTTGGCAGTCTAAAGACTGACTGAGCTTATTCGCTCCCCATTAACGGACTGCTATTCAACTATAATCGCCTCAACCGGACATTCGTCGGTTGCCTGCTGGACCGCATCCTCGTATTCGGGCGGGACCTCATCAACCATAACCTGTGCCCTATCGTCGCCCATCTCGAAAACCTCAGGACAGGTGTCGCAGCAAAGCCCGCAAGCGGTGCAGGTATCTTCTATACTGACTCTCATAAAAGTCCCCTTTTTTTATGACTATTGCTGAACGATTATTGCGTCCTGGCGATTGATAATCAATAGGAAATTATCAGGCGGTTGTCAAGATTGGGGTGTAATTTTTTTAATTAGCAGGCAGCGTGGATGACCAGCCGGTTACGTTGCCTCCGGCATCACGTGCGCGAACGCGGAAGCGATGGCCCTGCCCTGTTCTTCCGACAAGAACGGTATATGTGCGGGAGGTTTGCCAGCCGCTGTTGAAGCCCGACTGAGTAGTGCACTCAAAGTAATACTCTACGGGGCCGTTTTCATCCGAGGCCTGTGCCGCTGTCATTGTGGCGTAGTAGTCCCAGGTTCCGCCTCCTCCGTATATTTCTTTAGGTTCACCACCAGGAGCCCATTGCATCGGGTCGGGTGTCGGCGGTTTGATGTCAACGGTAACCGCCTTCGAGCTGGTGGTTGTGTTCTGATTGGGCGACTTATCGCGTGCCCTGACGACAAAGGTATAGCTTTTCTTCGGCAAAGAGATTGCCTCGTATGTAGGGCTATCCTGCCACGTGCTGTTGTAGTTTGCATCAGACGTGCACTCGAAGAAATACTCTACCCCGCTGACGTCGGTTGCCGTCGTGGCAATCATACGGATGGATGTTGTGGAGCTTCTATACGGCTCAGTCGCCCAGGTCATCGGGTTAGGCATCGGAGGAGTAGTATCCTCCGGCAGCGTGGTTGCCGATGCAACCTGTGACCACCCGGTCTCTAAGAGATTGCCTTTATTGTGGGCTTTGGCTCTATACCGATATTCCGTCTGGGGAGTAAGACCCGTGTCTTCCCACTTTGCTTGCTGGCCTGCACCAAACGAAATCCATCCGCTGTTGTATAGTGGATTGTCGTAGTCCTCAAAATAGTATTCCACGCCGCTGCCGTCGGTCGATGTAGCAGTGGTGGCTATCATTTCAATTGAAGAAGGCGAGGTCGGATATGGCGGCGTCGCCCACGTCAGAGGATTCGGTATTGGGGGTCGCGGCGGCGGCGGCTTCGGATGCCAGTTGCCCGCCAGCATAGCGAAGTCCGCAAAATCGACTATCCGGTTCCTGTCGATGTCTTCAGCCAGAGGTCTCTCATCAGAAAGCCACTGGCCTGTTAGGAGCAACAGGTCGTTATTGTCAACCCAGCCGTCGTTATTTATATCGGCTGCCTTACCGGCGGTTGATAGCGACATACTTGCCTGGCTGGTTCCGCCATAAGCGCCTATGTTTATGTGCTGCCCGTGCGGCCACAACTCCGCGGTCCAATCGGAGGTTGGGTCGCCGGCGTCAATGCAGTTGCTGTGTGTGCTGTCTTTGACCCAAAGTTCGGTATCGGGGTTCCACCTGCCTGCCTGGGATTGGAGGTGGTATTCGCCGTGAATCCAGAGGTCGTCGCTCGGGTCCGGGGTGCCCATACTGTTCCAGTAACCATTGTTGGCAAAGCGTGGGTTGGTAACGATGTCAGTGGCAGCAGGAGATGCGCCGCCGCCGAAATTGCCGCCCGTATTGCTCCAGAAATTGTTAAATGAGTTTTGACACGCCCCATAGATGCCGCCCACATCAGTTGCCTCGTTGAATGCGACGATATTGTTCTTCACGACACCGCTGCAGGCCCGCAGCCCGCCGCCGGAGTAGGCCCGGTTTCCAACGATGGTATTGTTGGCTATCGTTCCGATACAACTATGTAATCCGCCGCCATTGTAACTGGAGTTTCCTGCGATGACGTTGTTAATGATATTGCCGCCGCAGCTAAATAGTCCGCCGCCGTCGGTGACGGTTTTGTTTCCAAGAATTGTGTTACCGCGGATGCCGCCGTTGCAGGCATACACGCCGCCGCCTTTATTCGTAGCGTAATTGCGTGCGATTATATTGTTGATAATCTCACCCTGGCAGTTATTCAGCCCGCCGCCAAAGCCAAGTATTGTATTGGAGTTGCCCCAGAGGATATTGCCTTCTATCAGCCCATTGCAGCTGACGATGCCTCCGTTATTGCCGGTTATAGTGTTGCCGGTAATAGGCCCGTGGCAGGCGTGTATTCCGTGGATGCCGCTGGATTCTATCGAGTTGTCTAAAATATTCGGTGCTGCGTTGCCTTCTCCATTGATTCCATTGTTTGTGCAATTCCTGATGACATTTTTTGAGATGATTGGTGATGTGCCGTAGCAGTAAATTCCACGCCCGACAATTGTAAAGCCGGTAATCACCGAGCCGCTGCCCTCGGCAAAATCGAAGGTTACGCTGTAGGTGCCCGCTGGCGGGCTGATGATTGTTGCCTCGACGACAGTTGGATTATCGGGGTCTGAGCTTTGGAGCGTAACGGCTTTGCCGCTGAAGACAATGTTCTGGGTGTAGGTGCCTTGTTTGACGATGATGGTATCGCCGTGCCAGCTATTATTGATTGCGTCCTGGATATTATTGTAGTTCGCAGGACCGTCGTCATCGACGGTAATAACCGCCCCCTGCACCTGGTGCAGGTGAACCGACAACATACATACCAGAATGACAATAAGTTTTCTCATTGTCCGTAAGCTCCTCCAATCCACCTCCTGGGACGTTATTTTATAATATTATACCGCAAACGAGACGCCACTTCAAGTAAAAAGCAGGCGTTTAAGGCATAAAAGCTCCTACGATTTGGATGGCAAGAGGTTCGTTTTTACAGAAAGGGCACTTTCTCGGACTAACGGTTGAGTTGTTTAACCAGGTCTTATTGGCAAACGATAGCGCTTGGAACCCGGCGTCCAATCCGCCAGGACGTCTTGGCGGACTAAGAAACTATCTCAAAACACAGTTTGTCATTCTGAGCGCAGCGAAGAATCTCTTTTTTTTGACAGGATAGACCCTTCGCTTCGCTCAGGGTGACAGTTTTGAGATAGTTACTAAACGCTCTATGCTATTTTCAAATCCCTTCCGGCACGATGTAAATCTCGACCCGGCGGTTCTGGGCATTGCCTTTCTTGCTGGGGGCGTTCGGTGCTATCGGCCGGAACTCGCTGAAACCACGCACACTCAGCCGCTTGGGGTCAATGTTGCTTGATGTCATTATATCCAGCACCGATATTCCTCTGTGCACCGATAGGTGCCAGTTGGTCGGATGCTGTGCGCGGGTGTCGGGCTTGAGGATTGGAATATCGTCGGTGTGGCCGGCGACTATAATGTCAAATTTTTTGCCTTCTTCTGAATTCAGAATTCCGCAAAGTGTTTTGACGGCCTCGGTAGCCGTAGATGCAACTTTGTCGCTGCCCTTTTCAAACAATAGGTCGGCCTTAAACTTTACGATGCCGGTGTTAGGGTCGAAGCTGACCAATTGCTCGTTTTGCTTGGCGAAATCTTCAAGCCGCGTGCTCAGTTCCGCAGGCAGTGGTGAGCCAAGATACAGTCGCTGCTGCATCGAGGCGATTAGCTCCTTCTTTTTCGCCAAGTCCTCTTCGAGAGCAGCGATTTTCTGCTGCAGAGCATCTACATCAATGCCGCCCTTTTGCTTTGCATCGTCAAGCTGCCTTTTTAGCTGGTCAAGTTCCAGATTAGCCGCCTGAATTTGGCTCTCAAGCTCCGCTATGTGTTTTCGCTGCGTTTCGTTTTGGATTCTAAGGTCCTTTTGCTGTGCTGATTCGCAGCCGCTTGCAAATATGATGAAGGCACAAACAACGCACGCTACCGAGATTGTGAACGCTCGCATTATTCAGTCCTTTCCAAAATTAAGATAGGTTCCGTTACTATTCTCAAAATTTACACGCCGGAACCTCCGGCGGGCGGCGGGACACCCTTCACCCCGCCTGCAAGCAGTAACTAAACCACATTTACAGCAAACCGTCAAGAACAAACTCGCAAAATTATCCTGCGGAAAGTAATTTGATGCAGGATGTCTCGGAGTCGAACCGAGGTCGAAGAAGAAAGAGAGCAATTAAACGTATTCGTATTCGAATTCGTATTCGTGATATTATTCTCTTCTCTTTCGATTTCGCTTCGCTTTTCATTACCTTTCCTTGGTTGCAACGCCGTTCCAACAGTTGTTCCAACATCCGTTGGAACAGCCGTTAGGCGGTTTCTTGCAGACGCAAGTCCTGCTTTTTGCTGGATTTGCAGCAATTTTTTTGACCTTCTTAATTCTTTTGTTACACGTTTAAGTCTAATCACGTCGTTGCGCCTCTGTTACTTTTTTTGTAATAATTTGCAGCATTTTTTACAAAGTCGGCGCATGTGTAAAGCGTGCATTTTGATTGACGATTTTTGCGGCTTGATGACAGGTTGGATTTAGTGCGCAATACACATCACGCACGGTGCACTACGAACTACGAGCCACGATTTACACGGCGGTTTCCTCGGGTTCTGGTGGGACTTCCTTGCCCTTCTTGGCTTTCTTCGATGGTTTCGGCTCTTTTGGCCTCTTTTCCTTTTTTGTGCCTATGGCGATGTCTCCGCTTAGCATAAAAGCCGCGGCAATCACCGCGCCCGTCAGCACCACAGCCCCAATCATAATATACCAGATTAGCCCTTGGACTTTCGCCACGATAGATGGCACCACGCCTCTTAAGCCCCCCACGGCAGCGGTCGCAGCATAGACTAATAGCAGCAGCGGCAAAAATAACAATTTTCCAAGCGTGTTGCTCACCACATCCGGTTCTAATTCAACGTAGGCAGGCGCTATTGCAGCTATATCAGCCCCTGCCGGCGCAAGCGGGCCAACAAGCTCCTCTTCAGGTATCTCGCCTGCCGTCAGCTCTACCTCTGCCGCAGCTTCTTCGACCGGTGCCTTGGCCGGCGCACCTTTCGCCAGCCCTGCCTTAGGCGGCCCTTCGACGCCCTCGCCGGAGTAAATCTCGTCCAGTATGGCGCCCAGCGATGTGTCATCTGCCTGCAGCGAAAGGTCCAGCAGCCCCGAGCCGCTCCCGAAGGTGTCCATACTTACGTCCCCTTCGATTTCCTCTAATGACGGCTCAGGCGTAGTGCCGCCTGTGCCCGTAGAGGCCACAGTCTCAGCCATTGTGTCCTCTATTACGTGGTAATCACGGTCTGTCTCGCCCAGAACTTTGATTCCCTCGCCCGTCAACGCCGTGTCCGCATCAGTCAGTTCGGCCGGCGGGCCCGGAGCCCCTGTTTCCGGTGCCAGCAAAATCTCCTCAACCGTGTCGGCTGCCGGCGCCGATGGTTCATGGGTTTCAGTCTCAGGAATCTCCATCTCGGGCATCTCTATCTCAGGCGCTTCTATCCCGGGTGTTTCAAGCTCCGGAGCTGCTATTTCTTCCCCAACCTCCGGCGTCCCGGTTTCTGCAAGCTCCAGCTCCGGCGTCTCCGGCTCCGCCGGCTTTGGCTCGGCGGCCTCCTCGGCCGGCATAGAGACTGTATCACCTGTGAGCGCATCGACTTCATCGGTCTTGAAAAGTAGATGTGGGCCGTCCCTGAACTCACGCAGCTTACCTTTCTTGGCGAGCTGCTTTACTTCTTCCTCCGTCTTTTTTAGTTTCAAAGCAGCTTCTGGCAATGAGTAAAACATACCAGCCATATACTTATCTCCAATAGATAAACCCGTCTTTTGCAGTCAGCTTCCTGTGCTTTCTTACTTTCTGTTTATTACACAGGATATTTTACCCCAGGTGCGGCAAATATGCAACCTTTTTTTGGCACAAAGACCTATAAATGCTCGAATCTCCTGCATCGAGCATCCAGCATTGGCCTCCTTTTTGCTTATATTTTATATACCTATGCATTTGTGCCCTTGTGCACTTTCGCCTTTTTTGATGTGCTGCGTATCTTCCTTAGGCGGATTTTGTTGCAAAACTGACGTTTCGATAGTAAAATGGCTAATTGCTTCTGGTTAGTGTTTTTTCGGGGTGTAGCTCAGCTTGGCAAGAGCGCCTGCTTTGGGAGCAGGAGGCCGCT
>CAZKOQ010000110.1:0-9173 GCA_964554425.1 uncultured Pirellulales bacterium
TTGTCAAAACACAACTGGGCCCGAGAAAAACATCATCTTCAATAATCGCACCGGTATAAATTGATATATTATTCTGAATCTTCACGTTTCTGCCGATAACAACACCGCCGGCAATGCAGACATTCTGCCCGATTATGCATTTTTCAACAATCTTGACATCCTTCATTATGTGAAAAATGCCATATTTTTGTCCCTTCGCCAATTTCACAAGGTTCGTCAACATAGGCTGACTCGTGCACAAAACATTCATTTTCTTTCTCACGGCTCATTAAAAATCCTCCGGGCCATCTGCACCGTCGCTGCGTATCGGTCTGCCATCAAGAATACAGTCTATAAAGTGCTGACACTCTAACGTTAACGGCTCACCACCAGGTATCTTCGGGATTACTATGTCACCAAACCGCAGTGATATTACTTCCGCATAGGATGTTGTTATATCCTGTTTTATGCCACGGCTTTGTCATACACCCTGACTTTCTCCGTGGCCTCCATATCATCAAATGTCACCATTTTTTCAGAGCCAACAACGGTTACCTTTCTTATTTTATGAGGGTCAAGCCAACTACAATGTAGATTTGCCATTTTACCCTCGGCAAATTTAATCGTGGCGAAAACCATATCCTCAATATCCTTCTGCAAAAAACACTGGCCATGTGCCGCTACTGACACAGGATTAGAACCAAACAGATAACAAATAACGGAAATATCATGTGGGGCTAATGACCACCATGCGTTCTCATCCTGTCGGACAATCCCGAGGTTGACTCGCTGCGTGTACATATAATAAGGTTGACCAAGCACGCCTTTATCTATCATATCCTTGAGGTAATTTACTGCCGGGTGGTATTCCAACAAATGGCCTACCATCAGTTTAAGGCCTTTCTCTTTTGCAATCTCCGCCAGCACTTTGCTGTCACCGGCCTTCGGAGTCAATGGCTTCTCAACGTAAGTATGCTTGCCGGCCTCTAATGATTTCTGCGCAATCGGGAAATGTGCAGGAACACCGGTAGCAATTACCAGCGCATCTACTTTTTTGTCACCCAGAACATCATCTACGTTAGTTGTGGTCTTTATGAAGGGAAAGTTCCTCTTATGCACGGTAAGCAGCTTCCCATCTAAATTGCAGACATACCTTAGGTTACACTTTTTAGCCGTTGCAAAATTACGGACAAGATTTTTACCCCAATACCCAGCACCAATAACTGCGACATTTAAGACGTCTCCCATCGTTCATCCCCTACGAATAAATACTGTAAATGATTTGTCCGGCAATTTTTGTCCCACGCGCCTTTTCCGAACAAACTTTGGTCGGCTTCTTGCAGCCCTATCCCGGCCCCTTTTTGTCGAGCAAAATATACACGGACATCGTCCGAATAATATATCGGCAGCAATCCTGCGACTGCTGCACATTGCCTTTTAGTTTCATAAAATCTATATCGACAAAACGCAATTTATTCCTTATTGTCTTATCTGATTTATATATCCTTTTTACCCCGCTCAACCACACGCCACAGAATACCTTTTGGGGCCAAGTCATAATGCTCGAGCACAAACGCCGGGCAATACCCCGGTCTGCGTGAGACCACATACACTGACCACTCTTTCAGTAATTGCTCAATGGTCCGTTCACTGAAGTCCGGTGCGTCTTTACTCTTTATAATACCTGAGACAATTTTTATATCCGGTCGGTTTCCATTGACTTGCTGAACATAAAGAAGAGGGCCGACAGTGGTCGTGTCGGCATAAATAATAGACTGTTTCTCATCTATTTTTAATGCCTCTTCTGCGAACTGCTCTGCACCTCTATATCCTGTCTTCCAGGGCTGCAAAAAGAAGCGGAGGTCGTTACGGTAAGGGATGTCAGCTCTTGTGCCGATATTTAGATGTGCCTTCTCTGCGAGAGTCGGTGCAGCGAAATACACGCCGACCGGCAGCAAGCTGAATGCCACAATAACAGCCATCAATACTTTGCTTCTTATGCGTCCGCTGAAATGATATGTCCCCAAGCCAATAAAAACCGAAGCGACACAATAAAATGGAATAAAGAACGCGTATCTATCGACAACCGTATATCGAAAAGCAAAGATAAAGAACAAAATGGCTACAGCCGCCAATATGTTCCTCACAACCGTATTTAAGGGCATACTAAACAAGGCCAGGCAACCTGCGAAAAACAGAATGATATTCGGGGTGGGAAAGTTAAGAAGGATAAATAAAAGATTTTCCTTTACTATTTTTGCCGAGAGGGAGGTATTAAGGACGGCTTCCTGCCAGCTATTGCCGAAAGCCGCGGAGGACAAAGTGCCGGCAATATCTTTGGTTTGTATTATGTTCTTAATTATCAGAAACTCATAAGGCAGGGCGCCAATAATCCAGCACACAGCAACAATACACAACTGCCTGAAGATTATTTGTTTTTTCAGCAGCAGGACAATAAAAAAGGCGGCGTAACAGACAAGCGGGATTGAAGCCAACATATGGTCGGTAATCGCAAGGCCGTTAAACAGGCCAAGAAGGTATAGATAGCCAACGCGTTTGGTTTTCGTGTATTGAAGGAGCATTATCAATTCTGCAAAAAACAGCGCTGCCCAAAGCGTATATGTCTCGATAATGCTTGCGTGGGCCCAGAACGTGTGCGAGAGGGCCAAAGTGAGAGCTGCGACCACTGCCGGCAGAGCTTTGCCGAGCCACAGACGAACGAATAAAAACAAGTTTGCAACTGCGACTGCCGCGGCGATTGCTGAAACCAGATTGACCCTATAACCGAACTCGCCAAACGGTATATACTTAGCAGCGATGCCGCATAAGTAGAAAAGCGGATGCGAGAGAGCCAGCCCCAGGAATCCCTCGATATCGTTGTGCCATATACGATACTGTATAAGGCCGCTATCCTGCCACAAGGCCCCCGGCGCGCAGCTTACAGCATAAACTGTAAGGGCAGCGCAAAGGACGGCGAAATACCAGCGAGCCAATTTCGGTTTTGTTTCTACAATAGATGTGCCGTTCATTCGGCGTTAGTCCTGCGATATGTTTTAGTTGTGGGCTTAAAGTCGCTTACGGTTCGCCTTGAACCATTTTATCGTTGCCTCAAGACCCTCATCGAAAGAGGTTTTTGCTTCAAAGCCAAAATGTTTTTTCGCCTTTGACACATCCAAGCATCGCCTTGGCTGACCATCCGGCTTGGAGCTATCCCAGCGGATTTGGCCCTCAAAATCCGTAAGCCTTGCAATTTTTTCAGCAAGTTTCTTTATCGTTATCTCAAAGCCCGCGCCGATATTGACCGGCTCAGGCCCATTGTAGAGCTCCGCTGCCAGAAGTATTCCTTCAGCGGCATCAGCGGCATAAATAAACTCGCGCGAGACCTTGCCTGTCCCCCAGCAGACAATATGGTCTGCACCGGTCTCGATTGCATCCACACATTTTTTTATCAGGGCAGGTATTACGTGACTGCCGGCAGGGTCAAAGTTGTCGCCGGGGCCATAAAGATTTACCGGCAGTAAAAATATCGAATTGAATCCGTATTCGGCCCGATACGCCTGAGAATGAACCAGCAGCATCTTTTTGGCCAGCCCATAAGGTGCATTTGTTTCTTCGGGGTATCCATTCCAGAGGTCCTCTTCCTTAAAGGGGACGGGTGTGAATTTCGGGTATGCACAGACTGTCCCAATTGCGACAAATTTTTCGATGCTCCGCAACCTCGCATGCTCTATAAGCTGGACGCCCATAATCAGGTTTTTGTAGAAAAATTCGCCCGGATGCTGACGGTTTGCGCCGATGCCGCCGACTACTGCGGCAAGATGAATGACAATATCCGGCTTCATATCATTATACATCCGGATTATGTCCTCCGACTTCACCAGGTCGTAGTCCTCAATCTTTGGCACAAGGATGTGCTTGCATCCCCGCTTGCACAATCCATCGGTAACATAACCTCCAAGGAAACCTGCGCCGCCGGTTACAACTATCCGTCTGTCTTCAAAAAATGCGCTCATTGTTTTTGTCCGGGTCTATTGCCTCCTAATTTTTCATTTTACATTCTCAATCCCGTAGTTTGCCTTCCGTGGTCTTTTAAGATTTTTTCTTCCTCCGCCAGTTTCATATCGGCATCGGTCATCATGCGAACAAGCTCTTTGAATTTCACTTTTGGCTTCCAGCCGAGGATTTTTTTTGCCTTGCTTGGATCGCCTTGCAGATAATCAACTTCCGTGGGTCTTAAATATCGCTGGTCAATCGCAACATATTTTTGCCAATCCAGACCAAGATAGCCGAAAACTGCCTCTACAAATTCTTTGACAGAATGAGTAACTCCAGTTGCTATAACATAATCATCAGGACTATTTTGCTGGAGCATAAGCCACATTGCTTCGACATAATCGCCTGCAAAACCCCAGTCTCTCTTTGCATCCAGGTTGCCGAGATAGAGCTTGTCCTGCAGTCCCAGTTTGATACGTGCAGCCGCTCGCGTAATTTTTCGGGTAACAAACGTCTCGCCTCGTCTTGGCGACTCGTGATTAAACAATATCCCATTACAGGCAAACAAACCGTAGGCCTCTCGATAGTTCACCGTTTGCCAGAAACTATATACCTTAGCACAGCCGTAAGGGCTTCTGGGATAAAACGGCGTATTTTCGTTTTGAGGTATTTGGGCCGCCCTGCCAAACATCTCGCTGCTGGAGGCCTGATAAAACTTCGTCCGCTTTTTGCTGGAACGAACCGCCTCAAGCAGCCGAAGCGTCCCGAGGGCGTCTGTGTTGACAGTAAAAATGGGCATATCGAAACTTACTCGCACGTGACTTTGGGCGCCAAGATTATACACTTCGTCCGGCTCAATCTCATTTATGACACTTGATAGGTTGCTGCCGTCGGTCAGGTCACCGTAAACCAATCTAAGTCGCGGATTTTCGTGGGGGTCTTTATAGAGGTGGTTAATTCTGCCTGTGTGAAACGATGAGCTTCGCCGCAGCAGGCCCCAGACCTGGTAATCTTTTTGCAACAGCAGCTCGGCGAGGTATGAGCCATCCTGCCCGGTAATGCCCGTAACTAACGCCTTTTTCATAATGTTCCGCCTTCACTGTCTAATTACAAATGACCTATTTCGCTTTCAACAATTACATTCAGCGTTTTGGTAAGAGACGTTTTGGGTTCCCAGCCGATTGTTTTTCTGATTCGCTCCAGGGAAGGAACGCGTCGCATCATATCCTCCATTGGCCTGCCGTAGGCGACCTCGTAGGGGACGAACTTCTTCTTACTTTTACCGTTTGTCATCTTGATAATTTTGTCAGCGAGATTTTCTATGGCAATTTCCTCTGTGGACCCGATATTATACACCTTGCCTGCGGCGAGCTTACAGCCCATCAAGCTGATGACGGCATCGACAAGGTCTTGCACGTAACAGAAGCACCGCGTTTGTTTTCCTGTGCCGTAGATTAAAAGCGGCTCTCCTTGTAGGGCCCACCGAACGAACCGAGGCACCACCATTCCATAGCGTCCGGTTTGTCTGGGGCCGATTGTGTTAAAGAATCTGGCGATTACTACGCCCAGCCCGTATTGTTGTTGGAAAGCCAAACCCAAGAATTCATCTACCGCCTTACTGCAGGCATAAGACCACCGGGGCAGCGTCGTGCTGCCGAGCACAATGTCATCGTCTTCGCGGAAGGGGATGGCTTCATTTTTACCGTAAACTTCGCTGCTGGAGGCAATCAGAATTTTTCTGCCAAACTTATTGGCTGCTTCGAGCACCTTTTCGGTGCCGCCGATATTGGTCTGGATTGTATGAACGGGGCTGTCGGCTATCAGTTGAACGCCGACTGCCGCAGCAAGGTGGAAAATTACGTCGATTCGCTTTGCCAGAGCTTCCATTAGTGGTCCATCGCAGATATCCCCTTTAATGAACTCAAAGGCGGGATTGGCGTCCAAGCTTTTGATATTTTCCAAGCTGCCGGTGCTGAGGTTATCGACAATGACTACTTTGTTACCATCCTTGACCAGCCGCTCTGCCAGATGGGAACCGATAAAACCCGCCCCGCCCGTAATAAGTGCTTTCATAAAATCGGGTCCAGCAAAAAAAGAAAAAATGGTCGCCGGCTTTTTTGTTCGAGGAGTTTTGCCGGTGAATTTATGGTAAATAATCAGTCATCAACAATCAATCATCAATTACGATTAGACTCCGTCCCCGTGGGCTGCGCAAAAAAAATAAGCACAGTCCCAGCGCACCGTGCCACTTTTTCCACGGACTGTTTCTCAGTGGTCACAACTGCACATCTTGCAGCCAGCCTTCTTATGCCATAAGTATCGGCAAATAAAGGACATAGCTTTAACGACACCTTGTTTTATATCCAATCTCAGTGGGGCATTTCTTACAAGAAGCCATACGCCTCTAAAGCCCTATAAGTTCACACTCCAGGGGTTTTCATCACTCATAAGGAGAACTTTTTTATAGGACATTCCGGCTGGCAGACCTGGAATTTTTTCCCTGTCGAATTTGGAGGGAAATAAATGATGCGTATCTGAAAAATGCCGGCTATCATTGATTGCACAACAAAGTGCTGTTGCAGCACTATGTTCAACGATATTAAAGGACCTATTGTGCCGTGATACGAGCAGCCACCGGCAGCGGTGTTTTCCCAGAATTCAGCTTACGATAAAGACAAAGCAGTTTTCTGACCGCAATGAAGAACCCAACCCATAAAATAAGCCAGAGACATAACAGCAAATAAAACAGCTTTTCTGAATGGAGAAAACTTCTTGCCTTGAAGGGGAAGAAATTTACGACATACGCCTTTCGCACGTCTTGCTCAGTGTGGTTATATTTTAGCAGCAGCGGCTCCTCATTTGCCACATTTACTGAGCTGAAATCCTGTGCTCCGAGTATTTGCTGTCCGATGTTATCAAATCGCTTCGTCAGGTGAGACTGTGACCAGTCCCACACCCAGTTATCTGTAATAATGTGATGATTAGGATTTTGCACAAACTCAAGGTTGAAATTATATACCACCGATGTTATCTGTATGACGCAACTTATGGATATTAGAAACACTATGAAGACTTTTGCGGCGGTTTTCATTGGTTTGCTGAATAAAACTACCAAAGGCAAAACAAGAAAAGGCAGCACCGGCACCTGGTATCTGATTGACCAGGCATAATCACCCGCCCAAGCCGTGAAAAAGCTATGAAATATGAAACTGCTCAGGATAGCTGAAGATGCAGCCAGAGTTACTACTTTATGTCTGCGATAAAAACTATAGACACAAAGGGGAAATAGCAAAAGAGCCGGATTGTAAAGGAATATACTTTTTCCCGGGCTAAATAGCATCGCTGCCAGAGTCGGCAAAGGTGAACTCTCAAACAAGTTATGCCCGCCCAGCGATGTGGCTGTTGATAGGCCGTAACCACTCTCTAAAATGCTGCCGAACCGGATGTAATTATACCAGCCGCAGATGACTATAAATCCGCCTGTCCCCAGAATTCCTGCAATGAGCCATTTCCATATTATTTTCAGTATGTTCCTTTTGTCCGAATTAAGAATCTCTGCCATCGCGGCAATCAGGTATAGAGGCAAAACCGTTACGACAGAAGCGGGCCTAAATAACAAGCACGTCCCGAGCACAATGCAAAAGAGCCACGCATAGACAAAACGCCTCTGCTTGTAATACTTCACCATTAAAAGTGTTGCTAAAACCAATAATAATCCTTCCTGTGTTTGTTCTTGAGTATTTACCGAGTAATGAAAGGACATTGTGGCAAAACCCAGCACGGCCGCAACCAGGAGTGAAATTTTCTGGCTGTAACCTAATGAAAGGACCAAACGATAAAAAAGCCAGATGCCTGCTGCTCCTATCGCCGGGAATAAAATTACTGACGCTAAAAACTGGGCCGCTAAATCCAGGGTGCCGGGATTGATTGGCGTAACCTTCTCAAAAACCAGGCCTATGCCCGCAAAAGGCAATAGGCAAAGCGACTGGCCAAGACCTGAAACTGCATAGCGATTCCCGTCCTTGCCAATAGCATAATTTCGGGTCTCGACACGGTCTTCCAGCGAAAAACTTCCGCTGCGGAGGAAATGGCGTGAAACCGACCAGCGAAGCTCCGTATCGCCCGGGAGATTGCCGGGGCTTGCCAGACCATATAAAAAAAAAGATGATGCAAAAAGCAAAACGCCGCTGGTTGGTTTATATTTCGTCATCTGTTATTCGCCAGCTCTTCTCACCTGATTTTTGGGGGACGTTCGACAGAATGCTCAAGACAATACTCATCCGTAATACGAACTATACGTCTTATCGGTCTCCCAGACGGTAACACAATGGAGCAACGCTTGTCCGAACTTGCTTACAAGCTTATCCCAGGCAAAGGATGCGATATTTTCGATAGTAGGATTGATTTTTCCGAACGCAGCGACATCGACATTCAGATTCTTGTGGTCAAGCACTCTTATGAGATGCTTATCAACTATTCTCTCAAAATCGCCGGTAGAAAAACCGCCCCCGCAGCTTTCTTGCGAGAGCAAGAGCGGGGGCATTTTTACCGTAACTTCGACAATGTAATTGTGCCCGTGACCGGCTGGATTTGAGCATTTGCCGAAAATTTTGAGATTGCGTTGTCTGGAAAAATCATCATTCCATAGCTTATGCGACGCTGCAAATTCAAATTTCTCACTAAAATAAATCATCTCTGAATCCTTTGAATCCATTGTAATCACTCTAAAAGGGCTGAGCTTCAGACCGAGCTTATCCAAGCGTGCTTTGCCAAATTTATTTTCCAGCCGCTCCCAGACGGATTTCAAAAGCCCAGCTATATGGGAAAACGCTATGGGTTTACTCTTTCGGAAGTCCCTTCGCACTCGCCCGGCAAATATCGGCACAGCGAACTTACGAACAATTTTGTCTATGTCGGTAACATCAACAACAAATCCGGTGCTCGGCTCAATGTCGCCAATAACCTCCACCAACAGCTCAAAAAATATTGACAGCCCCTCACCCGCCGGCTTCGAGGCGAACGAATTAAAGCCGTTGATATCCCTCGGCCAAAAGGGATTGACCGAAAATCGCACTGCCCTGCCAAGCTTATACATCAACAAAAATCCTTTTCTGCGGACTGCCACCATTATCCCAAAGATACCCGGCCAATGCAACGGACTTGACTGGCTTATATAATAGACTAAACTTGTGCTGTCTATG
>CAZKOQ010000111.1:0-9148 GCA_964554425.1 uncultured Pirellulales bacterium
TCGCCCGCTATTGCGCAGAGATTTTATCAACTTGGGTACGAGCTTGGCGGTGGTGGCAACCTTGGCCAACAAGATGCCCAACAGGCAATCGTGTTTCTCTCCGCTGTCCTCGCGCTCGATAGCGGCGCTGACTATTGCTACCCCCTGTTGATTAAATTGGTCTGTCGCTATACACCGGGCGACAATTCGCAGCTTATTACTAACTTGCTTGCCGACTATGTCGATGCGTCCGCTGACCGCGATGTGGTAAAAGAGGCGGTCCGTTACTTGCTCGATAAGTTAAACTCACGTGAACGGCGCGAGGCGCTTCTCGAGCAACTGCTTAGAAATTTCGGCAACAAGAATTTCATCATTGGCTCCGACCTATCCACCCAGCTTGGTTTGCTGATGGCTGAAAAACCGGATGTGGAGGGGGCACAGTTCTATCTTGCTCAGGCCTACAATAATAATGAATACAATAGGGCTGCGTTTGCAAAACTTACAGAGATTGCCCCCGACAAGCTTCCCCCTGCGGTGTATCTAAGGCACTTGAGAATTCTTCTGCGGGAGAATCAGGCGGACCTTCAGGCGGCCCTCGACTTTGCACAGTATGCCGAGCGCCTGGAGCTTTATGACATCGCCGCCCGCGGTTATGAATACTGCGCGAACCTGTTCACATATCTGTATCCTTCACAGCCCATACCCTCCGATATTTATCTGCCGTGGGCTCTCAGTTGTTATAATACCACGCTAAGTCAGCCAAAGTGTATCCAGATTGCCGAGAATGTTCGCAAGAGCGGCCGTTTTGACCTTCTTCTTGAGGCCATCGCCGGCAAGGCAGCACTTAAAATTGGCGACGCCGCCCTGGCCGAACGCATATTCCAGCAAGCTGAGGCAAAATCGCAGCAGCTACTTAGCAGAGGCCCCGACCGCCTCAAAGAGCGTCCTCTGGTCGGCGCAAAAGAATTTGCCTGGTTCTATTGCTTTGTATTACCCGACCCGGCTAAGGCCCTTGACTGGGCCAACAAGGCCTATTCCATCGACCCCAATTCGCCTGTTACCGCCGCCATTCTGGCTTATGCTCTCGTAGAGAACGACCAGATAGAGTGGGCCAAACCCATTATCAGCAATATCCGGCCCAACCAAATCGCCGCCCTTGCGCTTGCCAGGATTCAGCTAAAGGAGGAACAAACGGATGTGGCGATTGAGACCTTAAAAGCCCTGGTTGCCAACGACCCCGGCTCACTGGCAGCCGAACTGGCCAAGGATATGCTCGCCAAACAGGGTGCGCAATATTCCCCGCCGGTTGACCCTGCTGCTGTTATGGCTGCAATGAAGACAGGTTTTGGCGAGGCCGTCGTTCCAACATTCATCGCACCGGATAAACTGTTTTCTGTTCAATTCAGTGCTCGCGGCACCAAATTCTCTTATGGCAGTATGCTAGACGCAACCGTCGCAATAATAAACAATTCCTCCGAGCCCCTGGTTATAAGTGATAATAGCTTATTCAAAGGCAATATCAGAATCGATGCCGATGTTACCGGTGACATCACCAAGAGCATACCAAATCTGGTGTCTTTGAAGGCTCGCCACGCCTTTCTTATCGAGCCAGGCCGCAGTCTTCTTATTCCTGTCCAGCTCGTTACAGGCCCACTTGACCACCTATTGCTTGCCCATCCGCAGGCATCTTTGGATATAGTTTTCACGCTTTATCTGGATCCTGTGACCGCTGATGGCGGCAAGGTTATTAACGGGCTTGTAGGACTGTCGCCCGCTAAACTATCCGTGAATCGTCCGGGTATAGAAGTAACCGGCAAGTATCTGCGAACTCGCTTCAATTCCATCTCAACCGGCCAGGTTGGCCAGAAAATCAAGACCGCCCAATTGTTCGTTGGTCTGCTGATGGAACAACAGATAATGTCTGGGCGCAGGCCGCCCTACAAATTGGTCTATGCCGACTGGATGCCGCCTATGCTAAAATCCGGCCTCATCCACGAGTCCGGCCTGCTGCGCAATCCCGTCAATGGTGAGTGGGTTGTTAAGGTCCACACGATGGTTGATATGCTTTACCTGTCTTTGGACCAAGAGCTGGTAAGTGCGGTCGCCGAGAACCTAAATAGCCAGCGATGGCCGGTTCGCCTCCTGGCTGTTTATCTGCTTGCCAAGACCCAGCAGGGCAAGTTCAATAAGGTTCTGGACTGGGTAGCAAAAGATGACCCTGATGCCATCGTCCGCAATATGGCAATTGCCCTCGGAGGAACTGCAGCCGAACAGACCGAGCTGTCAGAGGAGCCGCTACCGCAACCGCCCGCGATAAAAAAACCTGCCGCTTCCACGGGACCCCGTAAGTAGGAGCTGCACTCCTGCTTATAACGGTGCATAGCAACTTGAATTCCCTCTTGGAAAATGGGACTTTATTATCATAAGGGACTCCTGCAAAATAGGGCTTGGGCTTGGGAAAGATTTCTGGAAAAAAATTTGGTTGTAATATCATCGTGTTTGTGTAACATTCCGTTTCGTGTTGGTGAATCCCGTTAGAAAACCTCTTTCTTTTCTAACGGGTCGAATCCTTGATTCTATTGAAAGGGTTGAGTAGATGCCAGCTAAAGTGAACAATGTGAAATGCACGGGTTGCGAAACCTGTGTGGAAGAGTGCCCCAGCGAGGCCATAAGTATGGTTGAGGGTAAAGCGGTTGTTGACCCGGAAACCTGCATTGATTGCGGCGTCTGTGTTGATGCCTGTCCTGAGGAGGCACTTGCTATGGAGTGATAAAAGTAACATCAAAAATCAAATATCAAAATGCAAAATTAAGGCGGTCGTTGTTGCAAAGCGACAACTCCATAATTTTGATTTTTTATTTTTGATTTTTGCATTTTTTTGTTGGCCCCATCGTCTAGGCAGGCCCAGGACACCGGGTTTTCAACCCGGCGACAGGGGTTCGAATCCCCTTGGGGCTATTTTGGGAGACTCAAAGTCGCCCAAAATAGAGCAGGTGAGCAGCGGAACAGTCGAGCAGTAGAGAGCGGCAACGGCCAACAAAAAACAATGGTGCGTGGTTGCCGAATCATCCGCTCACCTGCGGTCTACTGCTCATCTGCTCTCCTGCTCAAAAAGAGAGTGGCGGTAAAATTGTCGATTTTCGATTTATCCTTCGTATTACTACGGAGAATGGATTGCCGAATGTCGATTGTTGATATACCGACATTAAACAAGGAAAATACCTATTGCCAACAGGCAGACCAAAGAAAAAGAGGGCTAAAAGTTAATACGCCAAAAGCGTATTAAAATTGAGAATAGAAAATGGCTGTCCACATTAAAGAAATGCGGAATTTTCTTGCAATCTTTGTATTTTTGTGTTAGGATTTCTTTTCAACAGCCGTAATCTTTTTAAGAAATGTTTGGCCACGCATTTGATGCGTGGTTTACTGTCCTTTTAAAGGAGGAGAAGAAATGAAAAAGTTATTATTAATTTCCGCAGTATCACTGTTAACAATCGTAACAACTTCTGTAGCCGATGCGTTACCATCGGATGACTTCAACGACAATTCGATGAATACATCTCTGTGGAGTCTCTATCAGGATAATCCAAACAATGGCTGGCTGGATGAGACCAATGAAAGACTGGAGATGCATTCTAAGGTAGTGGATGACAATGCGGCATCTGTTTATTTCGCTAATGGCTGGGGCTTTTCGACGGCGGACAGTTTTTCATTCAAGGCTGATTTTTACTGCAGCTTGCCTTCACGACCGGAGTACTACGAATTTAACATTGCTCTTGGTCTCTTGCGTGCTCCTATGACGACGAAGGATAACGAAGTTGATATAACCGCCGGTTCTTATGTTGAAGAATATGGAAATGAGGCTTATTTTACCTGCAATAAAAATACGGATGGCAATTATGTCGATGAAGGTCATAAGACAAGAACCCAAGATGGCGGCATTTTGTATATCTCCTACGACGCAAACAAGGACGAGCTATATCTGAGTGACACCGGCTACTGGATAGCTAATGCATGGGTCACCATCCCGGGTTTGCTTAAAGGCGAATGGGGTAGTGCTTTCGTCAAACCATATCTGGGCGGGGGCTATGTTTACAACATAGCCCTGGATTCGGGTGATGCTTACCTCGACAACTTCGTAGTCGATAGCGGCACAATTGTCCAAATCTGCGAGTATGCGCTTTCTGGCGATTTGAACAACGATTGCAGAGTCGATTTTCTTGACTTTGCAATAATGGCTTCAAACTGGCTGATAGACTGCACGACCGACCCGAGCAACCCACAATGTGTGCATAAGTAATCAAGAATTAAGGGTTAATAGGAACATCCACCACTTTTGTTTTTTCGCTTGACTTTCGGAATGGCAGTGTTGGTTATAGGGATTATTTAGCCCGGCGTTTCACACCGGGTTGGGTAAGCCCTAAACTCGCATGCCCGCTATGACTGCCTCAAATACAATACTGCCCCTAACGACCCCTTGAACAGTAGTTTCGACCCGGCTGGAGCGCGTCGCGTGCCTGTATTTTGTAAGATGGCCAAGTAAGTATAGCCGCTGTCCCGGCTCGACAGTTGAACGGAACTTTGCTGACTCTATACCGGCAAAGCCGATGAAACCCTCCTCTTCATAAATCTGTTTAACAAAAAAGCTCGTAAGTTGAGCTGCTGCTTCCACCATTATTACGCCGGGCATCATTGGCCGACCCGGGATGTGGCCGCGAACCCAGAATTCGTTCGCCGTTACATCCTTGAAACCGAGAATCAATGCTCTTTCCTTGTCGTACCAGAGCACCCCATCAAGCTGCTGCATCTCGAAACACTGCGGGTTGACCTTGCAGATTGCTTCTTTGTCGAAGACCGGCTTGGCCGTCAGGTCTATTTGTGATAAATCAAACAACAGTGGCGGCGGCATTATCTAACTCCTGTAAAGAGTTTCCACGTCCCCGTATTGCGTATTCAGCTACTACTGCTTATTTAGACAGAATCCAATACGTGCAGCGCACCACGTCCGGTGCACACATCCAGCAGCGTCTTGCAGGTATTTATGTGGTTTATTCCGTTGACCTGATTTCAAGAATGCGGCTGCGAACGGTTTGAGCAGATTGCTTGATCTTCTGCATTTGCTTGCGGACTCGCGTCCCTGCTGCCTTGTTTCCACCTTCGGCCTTGCTTACGTCGGCCTCTATTTCAGTGACTAATACTTTCAAATCTTCGTATTCTTGCATTAAATATTCCTCCATAATGCAGATTTAATTCGTTCAAAACTTAACGCTATAAGCGCTCCTTGTCAAAGAAAAATGCCTTTTTTGCAAAAAAATCAAATATTTTTTTGTTTCCCGCCACCAAGACACAAAGTCACTAATACAAAAGGGCTTATCTAACTCCATCTACTATACCTTCGTGTCTTGGTGCCTTCGTGGCAGAAATTTAATGAAGTTTTCTTGTCAGTTCCGCAATTCTCTGACCTCGTCGCCAGCACTGCTCCTGGACTCTTTTATCTGGCTTACCGATGGAAACAGGCCCATAATGGTCGCCCTGGGGGTCGCCCTGGACAATCATCCCGCTTATCAGCATTGCCTCTATTATACCCATAATCGTGGTTTCATTGCCCCCTCCGATATTTGCTGCACTGCTAAATGCCCCTCCTACCTTCCCATCGAGCTTACCATGCCAGCTTACTATGTCGTCAAAAAGCTTTTTTATAGGACTTGCCATAACGCCATAATACGTTGGCGACCCTATAACTATCGCATCGTAATCCAGGAGATCCTGCGGCTTTACCTTATCAACGCTCTTTAGGTCGGTCGGTAATCCCGCCTTATTCATTGCCTCCGCTATTATCTCTGCCATTGCCTTGGTATTGCCGCTTCGGGAGTAATACACCACAATTCCCTTTGCCATTTTTAATCCTTTCCGTTTACTGCTTTAGGTAACAACAGTTGTTTTGGCCTTGTAATTATCAATTCTGGTTTCTACTATTGTTTTCTATACGCTCTACACTCCACGCTATCTTCTAAGATACGACAGCTTGTCCGGCAGCGGAACGTTGTTGCCGAATTTGTCCTCACCGTAGCCGGCTTCGGCCAGGAGCTTAATATCCGCCAGCACCCGCTTATCACCGACAAATGTTACATTCAGGTCGGTATCCACATCAATTTTACCCAGGGCCAGCAGCCGTCCCATTTCATCGATTACCTGCTCCAGCATCGTTCCTTCTTTTCCGGCGTTCTCTTCCGGGAGTTCCAGCGACTGCTCATAAAGGATTAGTTTGCTTTGCTCAGCCAGTGCCATCACAACATCGCGGACAATGTCACTTAGGTTGCCTTTTCTTGTTCTCGTTTCTTCATCGACAAGCTTAAGACGGACGATTTCCGCAGCCAGCCACCGTCTCTTTTGCGCGTTAATCTTTTCATTTGCCCGGAATAGTTGCAGCGGCGCGCTTGCATCATAGACCTCATCATCCAATTTCATCCGCACGTCGCTTCCATAATGCAGCACCAGCCTGGCAATCAGCGTGCACGGGCGGACGTGGAAGCCGCGATATCGCGGCACCGGCACCTCGATTTCTCCTACCTCCGCATATCGCTTCAGCATATCTCGACAAAGTCGCTTGCCGCTGGCTATATACAGACTCGCGTAAGTAACGGAATAATTCATCAGTATTGCAAGCAGCCCTTCGGCACTCAATAGCGGCTCTTTCCAGCCCGCCAGTCCACACGGCTGCTTGATGAGGTGTCGCTCGTAGTAGTGTGCGAACAGTGTCGCTGTTTTGAGCAAATGAAAGACGACGCTTATGTGCCCTCTAAGAACAAACAGGTCTGAATCCAGTTTTTCAGATTCCGTTCCCGAGACATGCGTATCGTATAGCGATTGTAAATTGTGGAAGCTGAATTCGAGACTCCGCAGTTTTTCCTCGCTGACCTTCTCAGCCGTATAAGTAGCGTATTCATCGGGTTTGGCCCGGCTGGCGGAACAAACATCTTCGCTGTCCGCGGCCAGGTTCAGAAATGCTGTTGCCAATAGTGTTACAACCTCGGCGACCGTTTCCGCCCGGCGTGCGGCGCAGTCGTGCGATAATTGCCCCGGCGAAAGATGCTCGCCGAAGGGTTTCTCGCCCGGCAGGTCCGGCGGGATTGAAAGGCCGAGCTGTCCGGCTCTTACCACCATTTGCCCCGCTGCCTGGGCAAGGACGCCGCCTGTGAAGTCAAGGGCCTCTTGAGTGGCCTTGACGAAATCATTTTGAATCGGCAAAAGCCTGTAAACGGGCAGGACGTGCTGGATGTGAAGTAATTCATAGCTTACATCGGAGAAAAGCTTGATGGCCGCCGTCAGCGCCCTGAACAGACACCACTGGCAATTGCTTCTGGCGCCATAGGCGTCAAGAAGCTCCTCAATCTGCATAGCTTGAGACAGAAGCTCCCCCAGAAACGGGCGGGTCATCACTTCTTTGACCGATTGCCGCCGCGATAGATAATCGGCAAGAGCAAAGAGTCTCTCCGCGCGCTTTGCGATTAGCCCTTGAAAATCCTTGTCGGCAATCGTCACCAGTTCCATCAAAGCTGCCCCTTTAACCTTCTGTATCTGACCTTTGGGACGTCAGGCAGTCTCTTATTCTTTATTTGCCTTTTTCTTCAGCGGCACAATTTCCGGCTCGCCGAACCCCCCCGGAATCTTGAACTCAAAGACCTTTTTGTCGATTCTTTTGTTGATTTTCGGCTTAAGTAGTTTTATCTCGTAAATATCCTCTTCTGCTGAAAGCGATATAACCTTTGCCGGCAGGGCCGATTTCTTATCAATCCAGAAATCAATCCAGACATAGTCGTCTTTATAGACCGACCCCGGCTTAACATCCAGGTGCAGCCCGACAAAATCGTTCGGCTCATTTGTCTTCTGTTCAATCAGCTTAATCTCAAACTGCTTTTTCAAATTCTCTATCTTGGTAAAACCGATTATCGGCAGGTTCTCGCTTGCCACATCAAAAGCGTCCACTGGCTTGTTCGGCTCAGCCAGCTCATACTTTTTAACCGTCTTGATTTGATAGTTAATCTGCGTCAGCCACCTGCCGTCAAAGATATAGTGCTCGATATACTTTTGCTCGGCTTCATCTTCCTGCTTTAGAGTCTCAAAGTTTATTCTAAGAAGCGACTTGGTTTCAAACTTCGCGTAGTATAGAACTCCCTTTCTGAGTGCCTCCGATTCTAAGAGCGGCTGGAGATATTTGTATTCAATCTGCGCCTCATAAGACTTTAGCTCAGACGCCTTTTTGTTCAACTGTTTCAAAACCGCTTCAACAGAGTTGGCATCCGCCAGGTTGGCATCGGCAATGTTGACATCGGCCTTTGGGCACTCCTTTACTTCTATGTTGTTTGTGTCTGCGGATTGTCTGCTGCAATCGTCGGCCCGACAAAAAGCCGTCATCCATAATAAAACTAATAGTATTTTTGTGATTATCTTTTTATTCATTGGTCGTTTAGCCCTTCACCTTTTTCCTTTTTATAATTTGAAGTATCCGGCCTATTTTTTCAATACAAAAATCTGCATGGTGTGCGAACTCTTCCGCACGCTCGTGATTGGTCAGCAGCACCGCAATCGCACCCGCAGCTTTTGCGCACAATAAATCAAACAGATAATCACCCACCACAAGGGTATTTTGCGGCTTTACGCCAAACTGCTCGCACAATTGCAGCACGCCGAACGCATCGGGTTTGACGGGCCCATCTTCTCTCCCTACGACCGCATCGAACTTTAGACCGTGCTTGTCGGCAATAGCGAAGGCGTTGCTTCGCCTGTTTCGTGTCAGAACACCTATCTTAATACCCATAGCCCGAAGCGAGTCAAGTGTCCGCTTTGAACCTGGGTTGAGCTTCGATTCCGCGACCGCCTTTTCTTCGTGCGAATGTATTATCTCCTCCGCCTGTTTTCGCTGCTCGGCTGTCATCTTCTCCATCGACTCCAGAATCGGCCCGGAATCTCTGGCCAGCCCCATCTCCTCCCGAATAGCATCGAAGTCGAAATACGGCTGTGTTATCGTCCCATCTAAATCAAATATCACCGCCTCAATTGCCATAGCAATAGTTGCTCGCTTCATTGAAGGACTTATATTCCCTATATCCAAACATGCCTTCACGGACATAAAATCAAAAACTAAAAAGCAAAATGCAAAATGACAAAT
>CAZKOQ010000112.1:0-9125 GCA_964554425.1 uncultured Pirellulales bacterium
GCGCTCTACCTACTGAGCTACAGCAGCGCCGCCTATTTGGGCAACACCCTGCTTGCGGATAGAATTGCGACAACAATGTCTCTAATCCGGCAAGCCGGTAAAAACAAACTCTACCGTTCAATTTTGCTAGCTATTAACTTACAAATTAGAATTCAAGAAGCGTAAATAACGCCCGCCGATAGTTTAATTGGTGTAGAATATACCACCCCAAGCAAAGATGCAACTATAAAAAAGCAAAAAATCCCAAAAAAACAGAAAATTTTTTACTTTCTTTGATTTTTATGAAAAATTCTAACTTTTCCCCTACTCTGCTATCCCAAGAAAATATCTGGTCCACAAGGCCCACATCCGATACCCACTGCGTGGCTGATTCTAATTCAGACCATTACTTCCTTCCGGCTTATCCGCTTCTTCAGTTTTCGCAAGGCGGTTTGCCCACATTTTCAACTGCTGCTGCCACATTGGACGGCCCTTTGAGGTTTTTGCCTGCTCCAATGCCCTCCATACCACGTTGGGGTCCGAACCGGCAGGTGGATTGCTCATATAGTATTCAATTGTTTGGACAATGATATTATCGGGTGCTAAATCCTTTTCCAGTAAGCAGTTCTCCACTATCTTGACTGCGAGAGAGAGGTTCGGCCACCTCAAATATGCATCCAGAAGGTCCGGTAAAATCGCCTCTTTCTCTCTGGCAGTTTGGGCAGTTTCATATAATCCCCTCCAGTAATCCGCGGCTCGTTCGAAAATCCCGTTCTTTGAATGAAGGCGAGCCAGGCGGTATCTGACTTCTCGGAGCATGTCTGTTTTCTTTTCCGCAGTTGCTTTTTGCTCGGCTACCTCAAGAAAAGATGTTCTTTGTTCGTCCGATAACTTTATGGGGCTGCTTTCAGATGCACATTTGCCCATCCACTCGCTTAGAACGGTGATATCTGCACCGTTAAATATTTTTAGCATTGCCTGCCAGGCAGCATCGCTTTCGGTATTTGAGCCAATTTTTTCCGCCAGCCAAACTAAATCTTCTTTGCCCCCCACTTCGCCGGCCAGGGCAATGAGCTTCTTTCTGACGGCAACACTTGGGTCGTTAGCGAAATCCTTTCTTAACCTGTTAAGGGCCTTTGTCTTATCAGTATTGAGCAGTCCGTCAACAGCCGCTTCCCTTACCAGGTCTGCACTATCGTAAAGTGACTGCTCAAAAAGTGGTCCGAAAAGTCGGGATGCCTTTACCCTGCAGGCGCTGCTCGGGGCGCATAATCCAGCCATCACATTAAGCAATTCCCCCAGTAGTGGCCCTTCTGCTTTGCCTTTCAGCAGACCGCATCTTTCCGCCAGCAGAGTCAGATACTTATCAACCTCAGCGGGCGCCAACCCTTCCAGCTCAAGCAGTTTCCTCATAACCTCGGCGCCCTTCTGCGCCCTTTTTGGCTCCTGGTCTGAGAGGTATTTCGCAGCCCATTCGAGCGTTTGCTGCCTTATCTCTAAGGGAAGTTTAACAGGCGAATCAGGTAAAGAAGCGGAATAACAGGCCCCTCCCAGTGCCACAAGCAGCTCCATCCTTGCCTCGTCATCTTGCTCAATGTCAAGCTGGGCCAGAAGGGGTTGCGCTGAGCTTATCTCCCCAATTAAAGATAGCAGATTAGCAGTCCTCAGCCGAACATCCTTATTTTGGTCCGGGATGAGGTTAATCAGAATAAGCTTCAGCTCCGCCGGCAGCCGTGAACCGGGTCTGACTCGCCATTGGTAGGCCTTTTCTAACGCCCACAATTTCACTATCGGATGAGGATTGCTGAGGTGTTCGGCTAAAAACTTGCCTTTGGCCGCCTCGTCGCCAAGACCATCGTATATCTTACCCAATGCCGCCAGATAAAGCCCTTGCCAGAGATTCATTTCGATTGTCATCTCCCGCACGCGGCTTTCCTCGCGTATCAACAAATTTCGCAGAAACGCCTCAGAACCCTGGCGTTCAAGCTCCGCTATTGTCTTTTTGCGAGCAGCGGGGTCTTTGCCTGGCTGAACACCCAGAGAGCGCAGTGTCTTTTCTGCCGCCTCCGATACCTGCTTTTCCGGGTCGTCTAACAGCATTATTAGCTTAATTGCCACCCTCATATCAGGATGAAGCTCCAGCGCATAGACTGCGTTCAGCCGCGCCACGGCTGGTAGAGAAGTATCTGTTATGATTTCGTTTAGCTGCTCTGAAATTTGGTCGTATGAGAAAATCAACGTAGCGTCTGCAGCCAGTTTGGCAGTGGTAGAGTCCTCTTCCTCAGTGAGGATATCTAACAGCGGCTGGATAAAGTCCTCTTTATTCTTTATAGGTCTCCAGGCCCCCCTTGCCTGGCTTAATGCCTTGCACACAGCCGCCCTTGCCTCTTTATTTTCGCTCTGCCTTAGCGCATCAATCAGTATTTTTCTGGCAGCCGGCTCCTCCTTAAAAAGCATCACGCCGGCCGCATCTATCCGCAATTGCTCGTTCTTATTCTCAAACAGCGTGCTTCTGTAAATCTTTAGTTCCTTATCAAGCTCGGTTTCAGCTGAGAATCCGCTGATAGGCAAACCCGGCTCGCCCTGGGCTGATAAAACTATTCCGGTGGACTCAAGGACTATCGTCAAAATAAGTAGCGATGAACAAAGCAGCTTAATCTTCATTTACACGCCCCTAAGATTCGCATTGCCGATTCCCCTCTGTCGAATCCCGATATCCGATATATCGGGATTGTAAGTCGAAAATAAAAAATCGTAAATCGAAAATTTATGGTCTCGGATGATATTTCTTGTGGATATTCCGCAGCCGTTCGTGGTCAACGTGCGTATAAATCTGGGTCGTCGCAATGTCCACATGTCCAAGCATTTCCTGCACGCTTCGTAAATCTGCGCCGCCGGCAAGCAAATGCGTGGCGAAGCAATGCCTCAACGTATGAACGGTCAAGTTTCTGCTCATACCTGCGCGAATCGCATATCTTTTTACCAATCGCCAGATGTCAATACGCCCCAGCGGCCTGCCTGTTCGGGACAAAAGTAAGAAATCAAAGCTTGTCGGTTTTACCAGCCGGGGCCGTAATTTTGTCAGGTATTCCGTTATCGACCCTATCGCTGCCTTGCCGACCGGTATTACCCGCTCTCTGTTTCCTTTGCCCACACATCGCAGGTAGCCGATGTCAAGGTTCAAGCTTGAGGTCCTGAGGTTCGCAAGCTCACTGGCACGCACCCCAGTGGCATAGAGCAGCTCAAGCATTGCTTTGTCCCTGAGGTAAAATGGCTCTTTAGGCGACGGTGCGTCCAAAAGGTTCAAAACCTGCTGCTTGCTGCAAACCATCGGTAATTTCTGCCAGAGTTTCGGGCCTTCCAGAATCGCAGTCCAATCGTTCTCAACCAGCCCCGTGAGCCGGCCGAACCGCAAGAACGTCCTTATGGCAGCCAGAGCACGCTTGACTGAGCTTTCATCTCTATTGTCTTTGGTAAGGGTTCGCAGATAGCTCTGGATAACGGTCGGCTTTATCTGTAGAAGCTCACTAATCCCGCCGGACCGGCAATATCGTAAAAAACCAATCAGGTCACGACCATAAGCCAGGATAGTATTGTTGGATAAGCCCGCCTCAACATTAAGATAATCTAAGAAGCTCTTGACATTCGCTCCTAATGGCAAAGAAAGCAGCTTTTCGCCCACAGATTGTGTCTGGATTGAAGGCATTAGCGACCTGGCCAGAATATCTCCGGTTACCGTCTCAACATTGTAATATCGGCGTCAAAACCATTCAACCTTTAGAGCCAAAAGAAAGCCAAAAATCATAGAAAAGCCCCCCTGAACCCGTTTTCCCATCGCTATGCACACAAGAATCGCACACAGGCGCAAATTTGGTGATAATTTGTTTGACAAATGGCCACCCTCTGGGTAGGATTAAAATAATAGGTGGGTTTGAAAACTTTTATTCATAAATAATAAGTTGTCATTATATTTTGGCCGTTGTTCATATCCCAGACCCTCCTGCCAAATAAGGTTTTGTCTTTCTTGGCTCTCGCAGCGCTTCTAATGAATGCGCCAAATACCAGCTTTGGATTGTAAGCCCTTGTTGAGCCAAAAGTCCGTATTTTATGGTATAATCAATAGTAGAACGTTCGGGAGGATACTGAAATGAAAAAGGAAATTGTTCTCGTATCATTCATTTTGGCAACGGCGGCTTCTGTTTTGGCCAATCCTATTCCAATACCGCTGCCGGCGAATATGCCGCTCGAAGAAATGCGAGTGGTGATTTCCGCCGCTCCCACCGGCACGCTCGAAGCCGACTTCTCAGGCGACTTCACCTTTACGTACATCCCGCAGGATGTCAATTCGATGCTCTTCCCCGTCCCGCCTGATGCCAACAACATCCGGGTTTGGCAGGACAAGGTAGAATTACCCTGGACCTGGAGCAACGGATTATACCCAACGGTCCTGCCGGAGTGGCCGATGATACCTATGTTCGGCTGGCTGGGGCCGTTCCCTGTCAACGGGGCTGTATTCCGGGTCGAATACAAGCATAACCTCATCAAACGTCCGGATGAGTTCATATTTTTCTATGCCCTCGGCACGGGCAAGTATTTTCCAACTTACGAGAAGATAACCACCGCCTATTTCGATATCCTGCTGCCGAAGGGCTTCGAAGTTGCCGGCGTCTGGTTAGATAATGCGCAGCATACATATCAAATAATTGGCTCGCACCTATTCGTAACCGTCCAGTCCTCTTTTGGCCCAATCAAAAATGACCTTATAGTCTCACTTACTCCCGCGTCCAACAGGGTAACGCTAACCGACTTCTCTGCCCTTGCCTCCCACTGGCTCGATGCGGACTGCGGCTGGCCGGATTGGTGCGGCGGCGCAGACCTGGGCAAAGATGGAGCCGTGGACACAAATGACCTTCGACAGGTTGCCGAAAGCTGGCTGACCTCCAAAGACGAGCCAAACAAACCCGGTTTAGCTGGCTACTATGAGGCGTATAGCAACGATATTACCCCCAATGCGCCGGGTTATACGCTGCCTATCGACATAGAAAACGTAGTCAACTATCCTGCAATGAACTCGCGTTTCGGCCTGGATAGCGCCGTTGACTTGCTCGAACAGAATGGCTTTGCCGTCATCGAGTATGTCTTCAGTGCGCCGGACTGCAACCGTGACGACGTTATCAAGCCCTACGAATGTCTGTATCGAATGAACGTGCCACTCTTTATTACCTCCGATTCGCTGCTGCATTTGTATCACATCCAGTTCGACGAGACATTAAAAGAGATAGAAGAGCGTGAATTCTACGGCGACATCCGTGAGCTGACGGCGGTCTTGCTGGATAACGCCCTGGCTGCGTATGACCAATACACAGGCGACCTGAAAGAGGCAGCGAAACGAAACATAGCGTATCTTGCCGTTGCCAACAAACTAATCGACCCCAACGCTCCTGTGCCTTCTCTGGTAGCCGACCTTGTCGCCGGCGAGCTTGCCAAAATAGATGCGCACGCCGGCTTTGCAGCAAGCGACATATTCATTTATCTGGAGGACTACTCGCAATATGTCCCAAGAGGTCACTACACCCGAAGTGAGCTGTTGAAAAAATATTTCAGGACATTTATGTGGTATGGCCGGATGGCATTTCTATTGAAAGGCCACGAGATTTGGGGGCCGACAGGCCTGGCGCTTATAAGTCCTTATGATGCAAAGATACAGACCATTCAGGCGGTCCTGCTGGCAAAATCCATCGATTCGGCGAACATAAACAGCCGCAGCGGACGCCAAATCTGGAACAGGATATACGCCATAACCTCCTTTTATGTCGGATTGGCTGACGACCTTACGCCATACGAATACCTTGGCGCCGTCGATAAAGTCTTCGGCAGTAATTTCGACCCAGCCAATCTTGAAAATGATGACAACTTTTTTGCGCTAAAGGCCGAGCTTTCACTCCTGCGGTCGCCAAAAATCAACGGCGGCACCGGCAATGCCTGGGTTACTTTGCCCATTACGCCCGACTCCCTCAACGAAGTGCTCGATAAAACCAAAGGTATGCGGTTTATGGGCCAGCGTTTCATTCCCGACTCGTATATGTTCCAGAACCTTGTTACGCCGCAGGTCACTTCATACACCGGCAGCAGCAGCCCTATACCGTTTTCATACGGAACTACGCCTATAGGCCCGCATCGCTGCTACCCGCGGGGACTGGACGTTATGGCAATCCTCGGCTCTGACCAGGCCAAATCAATCCTGTTCGAAGAGGGCGACACGGATTTCGTCGATTACACCAGGCAATTTGACAAACTAAAAACTGAGTTCGATGCGTTCGGCATCGCCGACTGGAACCAGAACCTCTACTGGGCCTGGCTGTATTCGCTGCGGTCTCTTTTAGAAGGATTCCCGCAGGGCTATCCGAACTTTATGCGGACGCCTGCCTGGGAGAAAAAAGAGCTTAATGCCGCTCTTGCATCCTGGACTGAGCTTCGGCACGACACAATTCTCTATGCCAAGCAAAGCTACACTCCCCCGCCGACCGGCTATCCGCCTCCGCCGTCCGGCTACGTTGAGCCGGTGCCCGAATTCTACGGCCGCCTGCTTGCCCTTACGCAAATGACAAGAGAGGGGCTGAGCGATTTTAATGCCCTCTCGACCGAGGCGGCAACCCGGCTGACAAATCTTGAAAATATACTGAGCCGGTTAATAGAGCTTTCCAACAAAGAGCTGACGGGGCAGCCGCTATCAGAAAGTGACTACCAGTATATAAAATCCTTCGGAAAAACGCTGGAAGCAGCCATTATCGGCGTGGACGAGACCGGCGCGAAAACATCGCTCGTGGCCGATGTCCACACATACAGCTTCGAGGGAAAGGTCGTCGAGGAAGGCGTTGGCTACGTTGACCTGATTATCGTCGCCTGCCCGGCACCCGGCGGCTCGATTTACCTGTCGGCTGGACCTGTCTTTTCATACTATGAATTTAAGCATCCGATGTCTAACCGGCTCACCGACGAGGCGTGGCGCCAGATTCTTGCCTCGCCTCAGCGACCGGCCCGTCCGAGGTGGTTCCAGCCCCTTATGCCGTAGTGTTTGACAAAAACAAGTCAGGTATGAACTACTATTTCGTCATATATGATTTTAAGGGTTGTCATGCTGAACGGAGTGAAGCATCTGGCCTTATCAAAGAGAGGTTCTTCGGCTTCGTCTCAGACGCTGTCCTGAACAAAATGAAGGAATGACACCCATCATTTGACGTGTGACGGACTACTATGAGGGAATATGTTCAAATGAAAAAGCTGGCTGCCTGCTTTGTTTATCTTTTATTGGCTATCACCTGCCAGGCAAAAATAATCTATGTCGACACAAATGCCGTTGGTAACAATAATGGTTCAAGCTGGCAGCACGCTTACAACTACCTGCAGGATGCGCTGGCAGATGCTAATTCTGCGGAAAAGCCGGTGGAAATACGGGTGGCCAAAGGCATTTACAGGCCCGACGAGGATACCTTACATCCTGATGGCACTGGCGACCGAACTGCTACGTTTCAACTCATAAATGTCGTAACTATTAAGGGCGGTTATGCTGGATTCGGTGAACCTAACCAGGATGCACGCGATATCGCTCTACATCAGACCATTCTTTCCGGCGACATAGGCACGCCGTCAGACAAAAGCGACAACTGCTACCATATATTCTACCATCCCGAGGGGTTGAATCTGGGCAATACTGCTATCCTCGACGGCTTCACGATTACCAACGGCAACGCCAACAGCTACAGGTTGCTGCGCAACTACGGCGGTGGGATGTTCAATAGCGGCAGCAGCCCGACAATAACCAACTGCACCTTCAGCGCCAACTCGGCCACTACTTCGGGCGGCGGGATATACAACTATTACAACAGCAGCCCGGCCGTAACCAACTGCACCTTCACCGCCAACTCGGCCCAATACGGCGGCGGGATGTACAATAGAGACAGCAGCCCGATAGTGGATGGCTGCACCTTCACCGCCAACTCGGCCACTTGGGGCGGCGGGATGTACAACTCCAGCTACTATTACAGCAGCCCGACCGTAACCAACTGCACCTTCACCGCTAACTCGGCGAACTCCAGCGGCGGCGGGATGTCCAATAGCGACAGCGGCCCGATAGTGGATGGCTGCACCTTCACCGCCAACTCGGCCACTCGGGGCGGCGGGATGTCCAACTCCAACTACTATTACAGCAGCCCGAGCCCGACTGTGACCAACTGTACCTTCAGCGGCAACTCGGTGGCAAATGGGAGCGGCGGCGGGATGGGCAATAGCGGCAGCAGCCCGATAGTGGATGGCTGCACCTTCAACGGAAACTCGGCCACATACTACGGCGGTGGGATGTACAACGATTACAGCAGTCCAACCGTGACCAATTGCACCTTCAGCGGCAACTCGGTGGCAAATGGAAGTGGCGGCGGGATGTACAACAGGGACAACAGCAGCCCGGCCGTAACCAACTGCACTTTCACTGCCAACTCGGCCTCGTCCAGGGGCGGCGGGATGGGCAACGATTACAGCAGTCCAACGGTGACCAACTGCACCTTCACCGCCAACTCGGCCAAAAGGGACGGCGGCGGGATATTCAACTACTGGGGCAGCATGCCGACTGTGACCAATTGCACGATTGCATATAACTCTGCCCAGAACGGTCCGGCAGTGGCCTGCGATTTGCCGCAGTATCCCGGCGCCCTAACAATGGTCAACTGTATCGTCTGGAACGGGTCTGACTGGCTGTGGAACAACAACCGCTCAACGATAACCATCACCTACAGCGACGTCGAGGGTGGCTGGCCCGGTCCAGGCAACATCGGTGCTGACCCTTGCTTCGCTCAGCCGGGATATTGGAACCCAAATGGAACGCCAGCAGACATAAACGATGATTTTTGGGTTGACGGTGATTATCATTTGAAATCTCAGGCAGGGCGATGGCAGCCAAACGAGGGACGATGGATGAAAGATGATGTAACGAGTCCGTGCATCGATGCAGGTGAACCAAGTAGTCCCATCGGCCTTGAGCCATTTCCAAACGGTGGAATAGTAAATATGGGTGCGTATGGCGGCACAGAAGAAGCAAGTAAATCATATTTTGGCGAGCCGATTTGTGACACTATTGTTGCCGGCGACATAAA
>CAZKOQ010000113.1:0-9123 GCA_964554425.1 uncultured Pirellulales bacterium
AATAAGTTTTTCGATACATCTGCATATAATTGGCCAAATCCAATGGCTCCACGTAAAGGCCATCCTCCCGAGATTATCATCCAACAAAAAACGTCAAATTCGCCGTGTACGAATTTGAAAGCATTCGCGGAATCATTACGAGCAAAAAACAGGAAAGTATCCGAGAACCAGGTAGAAAAAACATCATTTGGAAAATAGGCATTCTGCCTTTGTAATTCATCTGTAATCTTCTTGAGGTAATTCTCAACAAACACATTTAAATATCCTACCCCGGCTTGCCGTTCAAATTCTTTTATCTTATTTCCGAAACCGAGGATATCGCAGCAGGCAACCCAGCAGTTGTTATTTATGATTATGTTGTTCTCCATGTTCACTTCTTCTGGATTCCCGCCTTCGCGGGAATGACAACTATTAAAATATTTTGCACTTTAATATGTCATTTTGATCTTTGCATTTTAATTTTTGAATTTTTTGCCTTATATCTTTTTACGAACTCGGCGTATTGCTCCGGTGTATCTATTCCGTCGCAGGTATGTTTGACTTTGCCTACCAATATACTGAAGCCATTTTCGAGCGCACGCAATTGTTCAAGTTTTTCGATTTTTTCAAGAGGTGTCTGCGGCAAGGCGGTAATCTTCAATAAAAACTTCTTGCGATAGGCGTAAATTCCAATGTGTCGCAGATATTTCCCGATTTCCCCAATGCCGGCCTTTTCTCTGTCGTAAGGGATAGGGGAGCGGGAGAAGTAAATGGCTCTGGGGGTTTCGATGCTCGATGGTGGCACGGCCATCCCTTCGACTACGCTCAGGACAGGCTTGGCCGTGTCTTCACGGGCTGGAAGCCCGTGCCACAACTCGTCCCTCGTAACAACGACCTTTACAATATTCGGGTCAGCAATTTGCTTGGCGTTATTAAACGGTGCTGCTAATGTGGCCATCGGATAATCAGGATTGTCAACCAAGAGCCGGGTGAGATAGTCGATGTTGTCCGGGTCAATCTCCGGCTCATCGGCCTGAATATTGATGATGATGTCAGCGTCAATATTTGCCACGGCTTCGGCGATGCGGTCTGTGCCGCTTCTGTGTCTCACGGATGTTAAGACACATTCGGCGTCGAAGGATTTTGCGGCATCAACAACCCTCTGGTCGTCGGCTGCTATTATCACTCTGTCGATTAGTTTGGCCTGGCAGGCCTGTTCATAGACGTGCTGGATTAGGAATTTGCCGGTATCTTTGGCGAGAACTTTACCTGGGAATCTTGTGGAACTGTAACGAGCGGGAATACAAGCCAAAATATTCATCCCGTTAGAAAGGATATTTGCAGCGGTTTTTTCTTTAAGCCCGTGTTTTATACGGGGATGTGCTATGCGATTGCCGTTTTTAGAGTTTCTAACGGGACTCACTTTTATTTAACCTTCCCACCAGCAGAATTTTCGCTGGGTAAATGGCTCCTGATTGCCGCTACATTTAGGCGGCGTCGAGAATCCAACTGGGTCTTTATGGTAAAGGAGCGGCTGGGAATTGTCAACAGCCGGAAACAGTTTCTTTCTTAGATAGCGTAATTTTTTTATGAATTAAAAGATGGACTATGTAGAAGGTGGTTCATTTTGAGGTTTCATTCTTGGAAAAGCACGCAGAATGGATATACTTTGTTGACTGGTAAGTGTTAATTTCTTATTATTACCAGGTTACAAGGTATCAATCGGTTAAAGGTAATTGGATTAAAGTTCCGGGAGTCCGATGTATGAAGAAGGTTTTAGGGATAGTTGTGCTTCTGGCCGTAGTTTTTATTGTGGTCGGGTGCAGGCAGAAGGAAAAAAGCAAAGATAAGTTACGTATCGCGGTGATTCCCAAGGGCACCACTCACGTCTTCTGGAAATCCATTCACGCAGGGGCAATCAAGGCCGAGCAGGAATTAAAGGCGGCAGGCGTGGATGTGGAAACGATATGGAAGGGGCCTCTTAAAGAAGATGACCGTGAGTCGCAAATCAGGGTAGTGGAGGACTTCGTAACACAGGGCGTTTCGGGAATAGTGCTGGCCCCACTCGACGATACGGCGTTAAGGTCGCCGGTGCGGGATGCTGTCAACAATGATATTCCTGTGGTGATAATCGATAGCGGCCTTAAGAGCGAAGATTATGTCAGCTTTGTGGCAACGGATAACTACATCGGCGGCAGAAAGGGCGGCGAACACTTAGCCAAAACATTGGGCGGCAAAGGAAAAGTGATTATGCTCCGCTACCAGGAAGGTTCAGCCAGCACGATGGAGCGAGAGCAGGGTTTTTTAGACGTGTTGAAAGAGAAATACCCCGGCGTAGAGGTAGTGAGTGCCAACCAGTATGGCGGGGCGACAACGGAAAGCGCTTACCAGGCGAGTGAAAACCTGCTGGCCTCGTTGCGTGCGGCTGACGGAACTTTGACTATTGATGGGATTTTCTGCCCGAACGAGTCAACGACCTTTGGAATGCTGAGGGCGCTGCAGGATAGCGGTTTGGCAGGGAAGGTTAAGTATGTGGGTTTTGACAGTTCGGACCGGCTTGTGGAGGCGCTGCAAAAAGGCCAGATTCACGGCCTTGTTCTTCAGGACCCAATCAATATGGGCTACCTGGGAGTAAAGATTATGGTGGCGCACCTCAAAGGTGAGCAGGTGCCTAAGCGAAAAGATACTGGTTCTGTGGTAGCGACTCCTGAAAATATGAACGAGCCGGATATAAAGAACCTGCTGGAGCCAGATTACAAAAAATGGCTGAAAGAATAGCATCTGACCGGCCCAAAGTTCGGCTTCGGATGGAGAGAGTTTGTAAGCGTTTTGGGGCGACGGTGGCGCTGGATGATGTGGGCATCGAGGTAGCCGCAGGCGAGGTAATGGCGCTTGTGGGGGAGAACGGCGCCGGCAAAAGCACATTGATGAAGGTGCTGTCGGGGGCGGTCAAGCCGGATGCGGGACAGATGTGGCTGGATGGTGTGTCGTATCGGCCGGCCAATCCCCTCGAAGCCCGCAGGGCAGGCGTGGCAATGATTTACCAGGAGCTTTCTTTGGCGCCGCACCTGACCGTCCAGGAAAATATTATGCTGGGTATGGAGCCATCGACTCTGGGAATGGTGCGGTGGGGGGAGGTTCGCCGGCGGGCGATAGAGGCAATTAAGGAGTTTGATAATCCTGAATTGACGCCCCAGGCACAGGTTCGTAAGTTATCGGTGGGTTCTCAGCAATTGGTAGAGATTGCCAGAGCTTTAGCCATAGGTTGTCGGGTGCTGGTTCTCGATGAGCCGACAAGCTCTTTGACACAACAAGATGTGGCACGACTATTCGAGATTATTGGGCGGCTTAAACGGCAGGGCAAAGCCATTGTCTATATTTCGCATTTTATCGAGGAGGTCAAACGCGTCGCCGATAAGGTAATGGTTCTGCGAGATGGGAAAGTTGTAGGCAGCAGCGATGTGGCTAATATTACGCCCGACCGCATAATAGCGTTAATGGTAGGGCGGGAAGTTAAGGAACTTTATCCTCGCTCTGTGCGTCAGGCGGGGGAGGTTATCCTGGAGATTGAGGATTTGGCCGGTATGGAGAAGCCGCTGTCGGCGAGTCTGAAGTTGTGTCGTGGAGAAGTGCTGGGCATTGCGGGGCTGGTAGGTGCCGGGCGAACGGAGCTGCTGCGAAGCGTGTTCGGGCTGGACCCTGTGCGGCGAGGACAGATTCGGCTGGGCGTTTACACCGGGCCGGCTTCGCCTGTAAGGCGATGGGTGCAAGGCGCCGGTTTTCTTAGCGAAGACCGTAAAGGGGAGGGGCTGGCGGTCTCTTTAAGTATCGCGGACAACGTAACCCTTTCCTGGCTGAAGGGCTTTGGGCCGTTAGGGATAGTATTGCCGAGCCGGCAGGATGAAGCTGCGCAGCGATGGATAGAGCGGCTGGGTATTCGCTGCCGAAGCCCAAGACAATCAGTGTTGTCTCTCTCGGGCGGCAACCAGCAAAGAGTTGCGTTGGCCCGGCTGTTAGAGCACGATGTAGATGTGTTTTTGCTTGATGAGCCGACGCGAGGTATTGACGTAGCGGCGAAGGCAATGATTTATAAGCTGATTGACTCGCTGGCAACCGGCTCACAAGATGAAGGACGACCGCCTAAGGCGGTGTTGATAGTTAGTAGCTATCTGCCCGAGCTCTTTGGTGTGTGCGACCGCGTGGCCGTGATGTGCCGGGGTAGATTGGGCCGGACCTACAGAATCGAGGAGGTCAACGAGCATAAGCTTATGCAGGAGGCAACCGGGCAGGAGATAAACCCCGTTAGAACTGCAATTTCTAACGGGGATTTCTAACGTGGCCCGCTGTGGAATTTCTAACGGGGTAAATATATGAAAGACGAGCAGCTTGTATCAGGTGAGCGCCTGATGTTTGATATGAGCCGGAGGTGGTTAAACACTTTAGGGCCGCTATTGGCTTTGCTGGTTGTGTTTGGCGGCCTTGCGTTATTTGCGCCTGCGAGTTTTAGCAGCACCGGAAATCTGGAATTGATAGCGCGGCAGACGGGTATTGTCGGCATAGCCGCATTGGGTATGACACTGGTGATTATTTCCGGAGGAATTGACCTTTCGGTTGGCTCGGTCGTGGCTTTGAGCACTGTAGTGGTTGCCTGGCTGTTGGAATATGGGCGTGTGGGGCCTCTGACAGCCGCCTTGGGTGGTGTTGGGGCAGCCGCAGCATTCGGATTGATGAGTGGGCTGCTTATAACACGGCTTCGGGTGGTGCCGTTTATAGTAACGCTGGGTATGATGCTTGTAGCACGCGGAATGGCAAAAGGCATCGGCCAGGAGCAGAAAATCAATGTGGAGCCGGACCGGCTGAAATGGCTGGAAGAGCTTTTAGCTTCGCTGCCGAAAGAGCACGGCTGGATGCTTTTTCCGCCGGGCGTGTGGCTGCTTATTGTTCTGGCGATAGCAATGGCAGCTCTTTTGCGATACACACGTTTAGGAAGGCACGCTTTTGCCATCGGTTCTAATGAGCAGACGGCCCGGCTTTGCGGAGTGGCAGTTGACCGCGTCAAAGTGATAGTCTATACCATCGGCGGGGCGTTTGCCGGTCTCGGCGGGCTTCTACAGTTTTCGCGTTTGACGGTCGGCGACCCTACCGTTGCGGTGGGGCTGGAATTAGATGTCATAGCAGCGGTGGTTATAGGCGGAGGCAGTCTCGCCGGCGGTGAGGGCTCGATTCTCGGCTCGATGGCAGGCGCTCTAATTATGACCGTCATTGCTTCCTGGTGCGCGCACAAGCATTTCCCGAACTGGGTGCAGGAAATTATCACTGGTATGATTATCGTCGTGGCAGTGGCGCTGGACCGTCTGCGGCACCGCCGTAATCTCTGATTGAGCGGGCAAAGTTTGAGATTTTCTTTTTTTTCTTGACAAAATTTTAAAAAAAGGGTTTAATATTATTAATTATGCAGCAAATTAACCGCAAAAATGGTGGTTTTTGGTGGTGGCCTGCGGATATATACCCGACAGGCGAGCGGTAATTTGCCATAAAAAACTGTTAAACTCGTTAGAAAACGCAGCCCTGTCGGCAAAACCGGCTGCGTTTTTTATTTGTGTTTTTCGTGATTTGCGAATAGAAAGTTGCTATAAAGTGGTGGGATTATGGATTATTACAAAGAAATAATACAGAATGCCAGGCCCGGCCAGATTATACCCATCGTCAAACAGATTGATATTGATGAGCCGGTAGAATTTTTTGCCAAGCTAAGTGACTGCGGGCGCTCCAAAAACTGCTGTCTGTTTGAATCAAGAGAGTATTTGACCGGCAGCGGCGCGCTGAGCTTTGGCACGGCAAAGCCCGCGCTTTACCTTACCGGCACCGCTGCTGATTTCACAATAAGGGCGCTAAGCAGCACCGGAAAACGCATCTTAAAATATCTGGCATCCTTAAAAGAAAGATTTGCCTTTTGCCAGTCCGTAGAATTTGGGCCGGAGGCGATTACAGGCCGAATCAAACAGGTTACAAAGGTCGTCGATGAGCAGACACGCCTGCAGAGCACAAATCAAATGGATGTGCTGCGGGCGGTTGCGTTTGCCTTTCGGCTGGCAAGCAAGCCCTTCCGCATTACTTGCGGACTGCTTGGAGCCATAAGCTATGACTTCATCGACCAGTTTGAAAAACTTCCTCCGAGCAGGATAGACTTGTTGGGTAATCCTGATTACGAACTTTATTTCGCAGACAATATTTTCCTGATGGACCATGAGAACGGCAAAGGTTACGTGATTGTTAATTGCCTCGTAACCGACGGCGACCGTGAAACCGTAATTGCCGAAGCGCAAGACTGCTTTGACTACTATTTCAACGTCGCCAGATTTGATATGCCGAAGAGCGAAAAGTATGCCGGCCCCTTGTCGCCGGCCTCGACCGATACAAATAGGGCTGAATATGAACAAATGGTTACCAGGGCCAAACAGCACATTGTCGATGGTGACATCTTTCAGGTCGTTCTCAGCAGGACAATAACAGAACCTTGTCCTGATGAGCCGCTGGATGTTTATAAAAGATTGCGGGTGTTGAATCCTTCGCCGTATATGTTTTATCTAAATACTCCGAATACAATACTTATGGGTTCCAGCCCAGAGTTGAATCTGCGGGTGAGCGGCACTGGAACCCCTTCTGTAGAAATCAGGCCGATAGCCGGCACAAAACCCAGAGGCAGAGTCGCAGGCGAAATTGATGCTGATACCGATTTTAGATATGAGGCAGAGCTAAAGCTCGACCGCAAGGAATTGGCCGAGCATATAATGCTGGTCGATTTGGCGAGAAACGATATTGCCAGGGTAGCCGGACCTGGCAGCAGGGTTGTTACGGAGCTGCTGATGGCTGAAAAATACGAATCGGTCCAGCATCTGGTAAGTAATGTCAAAGGCAAGCTGGCTTCAGGCCTCGATGCGCTCAGCTGCTACCTGGCTACGATGAATATGGGGACGCTGACCGGAGCTCCAAAGATTGAAGCAATGAAACTTATAAGATTACTGGAGAAAACCAAACGGGGGTATTATGGTGGTGCTGTGATGTATCTGACTGTAGATGGGCAATTCGATAGTTGTATCACTATAAGGAGCTTGCAGGTTAAGGAACGGACGGCTTATATTCGAGTCGGTGCAGGCATTGTGCACGATAGTGTCCCTAAGACCGAATTTGAAGAGACCGAACATAAGGCAGGGTCCTGCCTGCGTGCAATTCGTGGAGAATAAAAACAAAGTAAAAAGTTAAAAGTAAAAAGTAAAAATTAAGGAGCGAAATGGGAGATAATAGAAAAGTATTATTTATCGATAACTTCGACTCGTTCACGTATAACCTGGTGGACGATTTTTGCAAACGTAATTGCCAGGCGAAGGTCTATCGCTCTGATACCGAACTTACGGAGCTTAAAGTAGCGGCCGACAAATTTGTCCCCGACCTGCTTGTGATTTCGCCGGGGCCGGGCACACCGGATACAGCCGGTGTGTCACTGACAGCGGTGGATTATTTCAAAGATAAACTCCCGATATTCGGCGTGTGCTTAGGCCATCAGGTAATTGTGCAGTATTTCGGGGGCAAAGTAGGTCACGCCCCTGAGCCGGTGCACGGCAAACCCTCAAGGGTAACGCACAACGAAAAAGGCATATTTGCCGGCGTTGAAAATCCCCTGCAGGCGGGACGATACCACAGTCTTTGCGCACTTGAGGTGCCGGACTGTCTGGAGAAAACTGCTGAGTTTGAAGGAATTGTTATGGGTGTTCGGCATAAAGAATTGCCGATATTTGGCGTCCAATTTCATCCGGAAAGTATATTGACGCCAGCGGGAGGTAAGATAATCGAGAACGTTTTGTTAATAGCAAAAAAAGAGCATAAGTCATAGGAGCACAGGTCACAAGTTTATAATACTTGTGTGCTTATGCTCTTGTGCTCTTACGCACTAATGTACTTTTTAAGGGCCGTAAATGGCGACAATAACTGAATATATTAAGCAGTTAATGCAAGGTAGAAGTTTAAGTCTTGAACAGGCGGAGAGCTTGCTTGATGTTATTTTTGAAGGAGAGGTGCCCGAAGCCCAAATCGCGGCATTTCTTACGGCGATGCAGATGAAAAAGGCCACTGCGGAGGAGCTGGCGGGGCTTGCCAAATCGCTGCGAAAGAATGTTGTGCCTGTGAAGGTTGACATTGATAATCTGGTTGACACGTGTGGCACAGGCGGCGGGGCAGTTAAAAGCTGCAACGTTTCCACGGCAGCAGCAATAGTGGCGGCGGGCGCGGGCGTTTATGTTGCCAAGCACGGCAATCGAGGGATAACAAGTAAATGCGGCTCAGCCGATGTGCTTGAGGAGCTGGGCGTTAAAATAGATGCTTCTGCCGACTCTGTTGCTGAGTGTATAAAGCAGGCGCACATCGGATTTATGTTTGCGCCGATGTTTCACCCGGCGATGAAGTATGTCCAGCCGATACGAAAGATGCTCGGCTTCAGGACGGTTTTTAATCTTTTGGGGCCTTTGGCCAATCCGGCTAATGTCCAAAGACAGGTGCTGGGCGTGGCTGAGGAAGAGTTGATGTATGTCATTGCCGAGGCGCTTAACTTGCTTGGGACTCGGTATGCAATGGTGGTTCACGGCAGCGGAATGGATGAAATAAGCACAGCAGCCGTTACCAAAATAGTTGAGCTGCGGAATGGTCGAATTGCAAACAAAGAGTTGAATCCGCAGGATTTGGGCATCCGGCTGGCCAGTATCGATGAGTTAAAAGTAACCGATGCCAGGACAAGTGCTGCAATTTTGAGGAGGATACTTGCGGGCAAGGAGACCGGGCCTCGCAAGGACATCGTTGTTGTAAATGCCGCTGCTGCAATAATTGTGGCCGGATTAGCCGATGATTTCGGGTCAGCAATGAAGCTGGCAAGTGCCTCAATCGGCGATGGCAGGGCATTAGCTTGTCTGGAAAAGCTGGTTGAAACCTCGAATAAAGCGTAAAGTGTGACCCATGACGTGGCACGGGCTTCCAGCCCGTCCGGCTACGGCTCGGCGCTTCGCCGAGACGAGTGAAGACACGGCCAAGATGGCCGTGCCACGCACGAGTGACGAGCGACGAATTTATGTTGATAGCGAAGGTTAAAATTTGTGG
>CAZKOQ010000114.1:0-9101 GCA_964554425.1 uncultured Pirellulales bacterium
ATTTCCAATCTAACCATAATCGGCAATAACTATGGCGTAAAATGCTACGCCGGCGCAGACCCCGCTATCAGCAACTGTATCTTCTGGAATAACACCGATGCCGACCTTATTGGCTGCCAGGCGCAGTATAGCTGGGTCGAGGATGAGCTTGAGCTTCTTTTGCCCCCAACCCCTATTTCTCACTGGAAGTTTGATGAAGGCAGTGGAACAACTGCACACGACTCGGTCGGCAATAATCACGGAACTATCCATGGAGCCCAATGGACAACCGGCATACTTAGCGGCGCATTGGACTTCGGTGGTGACGGTGATTATGTTCAAGTCCCGGACGACGATTCCCTGACGCCAAGCAGCCAGATTACTATTTGCTTCTGGGTTTATAACAGAGGCGGGCAGGCGGCAGCAATACAAAAATACGCAGAATGCCCTGACCAACCATCTTCCCCGGGAAATTCAAGAGCCTATTGTTTTGCTGTTACTGAAAGCGGTAAAGCAGTGATATGGATATTTTCATCCAGAAACAATTCCGACGGCATAACAAGTACGAATACAGTGCCATTCAACGAATGGCATCACGTGGCAGGAACCTTTAATAAGGGCCAGGCCGCACTATATCTCGATGGGCAATTGGATTCTTCTGCTATGTTGTCGGTGTCCTCCATATTGAACGACGCTCAACCTCTCATTATCGGAGGTTTTTGGCAATATTGCGGGACAGATAATTTTCTAAGCCAACTGAACGGCTTGACCGATGAGGTGCGCATCTACAACAGAGCTTTATCTGCTCAAGAGGTTCAACAACTTTATCAAGTCGGTTCGAGCGGTTCCGGTCTTTCGTCAGACCCGCTGTTTGCAGATGCAGCGAACGGCGACTACCATTTGCGCTCAAGGCGAGGCCGATACTGGCCTGAGCACGATGTGTGGGTCCTCGACAAAATTACAAGCCCCTGCGTTGATGGCGGCGACCCGGCAGTTGACCCATCCGGCGAACCAATGCCCAATGGCGGTCACATCGACATAGGCGCCTACGGCGGAACGCCTTTCGCAAGTATGAGCGATTGGCCGATTGCCGGCGATGTCAACCGCGATGGTGTAGTTGACCTTGCAGATATGGCTATATTCTGCAACGAATGGCTCTCCGCCCTTCCCTGGGCCGAATAGCCCGCCCACATCTTGTGGTTTGAGGTTGTGCTCTTAAGGAAGAGACGCCGATAAGGTATCTGCGAAAATAAGACCAAAGCGTGCGCTTATCGCATAGGGAATTTCCGGCAAAGTTCTCTCGCTTTGTCTCTGACCCCATTTTTAAGGGATTGGTCTATCCGGTATTCAGTGTCGCTTATTATTTTTACTGCCTTCAGAACCGTATCCATCAGCCCGGATATATTATTCATTTCTTGTTTGCCCATCCCGCTCTTTGTAACAATGGGTGTCCCTAACCTGATACCGCTATTAACCATCGGGTCTTTTTTGTCATAAGGCAGCCGAATCATATCAACAACTATGCCGCACTCCTCCAGCACTCTTTGCGCAACAAGGCCCGTTAAGCCCTCGCGAAATTTGCTGACGTCCACCAGCAGCATATGATTGTCGGTGCCGCCGGTCAGCACGCCAAATCCCAGTCGCTCCAAACTTGCCGCTAATGCCCTGGCGTTCTCTATTATTGCAAACTGCCGGGTTTTATATTCGCTGGAAAGCGCCTCCTTAAAAAAAACCGCCTTGGCGGCTATATGATTAAGGTAAGGCGTCCCCTGCATACCCGGAAATGTCGCCTTATCAATATGCTCGGACAAAGTCGCCTCTTTGCCGGATAGCTCCACCCGCTCGTCGTAGTCTCTGCCCATCAGTATCAGCCCCCCCCGCGGGCCACCCAGCTTATACGTGCTGGTCGTTGTAAAATGCGCCACGTCAATCGGAGAAGGATGGACACCGGCTATCACTAATCCCGAAATATGCGAGATGTCCGCCAGAAGATATGCGCCCGCTTCATCGGCCATTTCTCTAAATTTTGCAAAGTCGATTCTTCTCGAATAAACGCTCGCACCGCAGATAATCAGCTTTGGCCTGAATCGGCGGGCTTGCTTTCTTATAGCATCGTAGTCCAGCAGGAAGCTGTCTCTATCCACATAATAGTTTTCGACATCGAAGAGCTTGCCGGTAAACGATTCTTTCGAGCCGTGCGAAAAATGCCCCCCCTGGTCCAGTCCCATACTCAATATCTTGTCACTGCTTTCTAATAGCGCGGTAAGGACGATTAGATTCGCACTTGTGCCGGAGTGCGGCTGGACATTGGCATATTTAGCACCGAACGCTTGTTTTGCTCTGGCAAGGGCTAATTGCTCTATTTCGTCAACCACTTTGCAGCCGCCGTGCAGCCGTGCGCCGGCAAGACCCTCGGCTGTTTTATTCTGGATAACCGAACCCAGGGCAGCCAGAACCGCACGTGAACAATAGTTTTCCGCTGCTACGAGCTGGATAGTGTTTTGCAGCCGCTCATATTCATCAGTTATCAAACCATAGACTTCTTCGTCTGTGCTCTCAAGGTCGCTGAAGATACCTTCGTGATATTTCCGGCAGCTTTCCAATCCTCTGTCCTCTTCGATTAGGGGCCGATATTAAAAAAGCGCTCTTGCAGTAGGCCCCTTACCCTAATACTGTATGCTACCTGGCAAAAAGGATTCTGATGACGTCGTTAAATGTAACATAAATAAGCAGCGCTCCCACAAGCACCCATCCGGTATAGACTATTACCCCCTGGACGCGATCGCTCAAAGGTGAACCTTTAATCTTCTCAACTATCAAAACCACAATTAATCCACCATCGAAAGGCGGCAGGGGTAAAAAGTTAAACACCGCAATCACCGCGCTTATAAGGCCGAGGAAGTAAACGTAGTAAACCAACGGCTGCTCGGCAACAATTCGGTAGCTAAATGCAATAATCCCAACAGGCCCAATCAGACTCTTCGGACTGACAAGTCCTCCAATCATGCGCCTCAAAGTAACGTAACTTTGGGACATAAACGTAATCGTCTTATCGTATCCCATCAGCACAGAATTAAAGAGCCGTGATGGTAACGTTGCCCCGCGCGCCTTATAAGACATCCTGAGGTCCTCAAAAGGAATATCTTCAGCGAAAGTGGATTTGACGGCAACAAAGTCATCCCAGCTATCGACATTCAGTGCGACATCACCCGCGACATTCGCATCCAGCCGATAATCAATTGAGATTCGCTCGCCCTTGTATCTCGCAAGCTCCCTGACTACATCGTAGAAACTGGCTACCGGCGTCCCATCAACGGCTGTTATCGCCGCACCGCGCCGAATCTCCTTTGTCAATCCCGCCCCAACGTCAATAGTTTTGGCAACTACTGCGTGTTCGGCATCAAGCGCCGGCAAAAGAGAAAGGCCTATCAATACCTCGTTGGCATCAACCGAAAATTTTGGTTCGACGGTAACTGTGAGGATTTCTTCCTTGCCGTCCTTGCTTTTTCGCAATACCCTTATCGGTAGTTTCACATCCCTGTATTTCGTAGTTTCCTCGCGAAATTCCTTATAAGTCGGGCAGTTGACCTCGCCAATGGCCAAAATGATGTCACCGCTTTTAATGTCGGGTTCCGCTTCTATAGATTTTTCTTCGGACTTGCCAAACAAGCTATAAAACCTGGACGTAAGTGTTTTTTTGCCTGCCGGTTCCTTGTACCCAACTTTGGCAAATCTTAATCGCGGCACCATCGAATAAATGTGGTTAAGCGACGATTCCGATGCAATGTTCGCACTGTTCAAAGCCGGCAACAGCAGGTTAAACTGTGTCTTAACTGTTTCCGCAACTTTAGAACCTCGTTTAGTCCTTTCAGCCGTAACTGTTATTGCCGGTGCAAAAGTGTTCTTCACTATTTCCGCCAGCCCCCAATAAGTCCGCACCTCTTTACCATTGACGGATTTTATACAATCCCCGGGAAGCAGACCTGTCCTTGCATATAACTCGTTGGCGCCTTTTGCCGAAAGCTTTCCGATAGTCAAGCTTATCGGCGGCTCAATACCAAAAACTCTCACCATTTCTCCCGGCAGCTGCTCGGCAACAAGCGCAAAGTCCTTTACAGAACCGTCTTCGCGTTTTACCTTCAAGGCGACCTTTTCGTTCACATCCGACAGAGCCGCCGCAATCCCTATATTGCTGAAGTCCAGATTATCCTTCTTGCCGGCGACTTCGATTATTTCATCGCCTACTTTCAGGCCCGCCCGCGCTGCCGGTGAATTCGGCACTACACCGCCAACCACAGCAGGCGGCAGGTTTATGCCAACAAGGAAAACAATCATAAAAATTATGATTGCGCTTAGGGCATTAAAGGTCACTCCTGCTGCCAGCACAGCAGCCCGCACAAGGGACGGCTTATTAGTGAATGAGCGAGGGTCGTCGCTGGCCTTGGCAGGTCCGACATCATCCTGACCCAGCATCTTCACAAAGCCGCCAAACGGAATAAGTCCGATGCGGTATTCGGTCCCGCTCTCTTGATTCTTTTTGCCGATAGTAAAGCTCAATAAGCCCTCGCCCGACTGGTCGCCTTCTTTAGAGAAAAACTGGGGTAATATACGAAACCGCAGCCCTTTTTGAGTTTTTTGGACGCCAAAAAGAATCGGCGGCATAAAAATCGAGAACGCCTCGACCTTTACACCACACAGCTTTGCGATAACGAAGTGGCCGAACTCATGAACTAAAACCACCGCTCCGAACCCAAGTAAAACCAGCACCACATTACCAAAGATGGCGATGTTTTGGACAATCAGGTAAATAACTGTAACAAAGACAATAATCCCCAGAACCGCACGAAACCACATATTTGTTGAGCGTGTTCTCTCGGACATTAAAATGCCTCCCAATTCAGCACTTTGAGATTTTCAATTTACGATTTTCGATTTACGGTTTGCTATCGACATCCGGCAATCTAATTTTGGCAATCTTGCCAACACTTCTCTTCTTGCCCAGGCATCTGCCTCAAGCAGCTTATCAAGCCCCACGCCTTTTTTCACGTCGTGTTCATTGAGGCAGTGCTCGACAAGCTCGATTATATTAACAAATCTAATCCTGCCCGACAAGAACTCCTGCACAGCCGTCTCATTTGCTGCGTTAAAGACCGCCGCCGCCGTGCCGCCTGTCTTTGCAACTTCATAAGCTAATGCCAGTGCCCGGAATGTCTCGGGATTTGGTTTTTCAAACGTGAGCTTGCCTATCTCGTCAAGCCGAAGACTTCCAACCATACCTGCGGTGCGCCGTGGATACGTCAGGGCATACTGAATTGGAAGACACATATCCGGCACACCAAGCTGAGCTATTACCGAGCCATCGACAAACTCAACAAGAGAATGAACTATCGATTCCGGATGAATCAGCACCTCTATTCGTTCGACCGGCATATCAAAAAGCCACCGCGCCTCAATAATCTCAAGCGCCTTATTCATCATAGTCGCCGAGTCAACGGTGATTTTCGGCCCCATATTCCAGACAGGATGCGAAAGAGCTTGCTCCAGCGTTACGTTTTGAATGTCGCCAATCATCGCATCCTTAAATGGCCCGCCCGAAGCGGTCAGAATGATTTTGCTCACCTCCTCGCGATTCCCCGCCTGCATCGCCTGGAAAATAGCCGAATGTTCGCTGTCCACCGGCAAAACGATGCCGTTATTTCTCTTTGCTTCTCCCATAAGCAGTTCGCCGGCGATAACCAGCGGCTCTTTGTTGGCGATAGCAAGCCGTTTACCGCATCGCGCAGCCGCGAAAGCCGCAGGCAGCCCCGCCGCACCTACTACCGCCAATAGCACAACGTCAACATCCCCCTGTTGTGCAATCTCTACTAATCCCTCTGACCCGGCCAGAACTTTTGCATTCACATCCCCAGCTAACTTGCGGAACTGCTGTGCACACTCAGCGTTTGTAACAGAAACAAACCTCGGCTCGTAACGCCTTGCCTGCTGAGCCAGCAGCTCCACATTACTGTGAGCGCTTATCGCAAAAACTTCGTATCGCTTTCCTTCCTTTGCGTGCGATGAGTTCAGTGACTCAATTACTTGTAAGGCCTTTTTGCCGACCGACCCCGTCGAACCCAAAATGGCTATCTTTTTACTTTCCAAAATCTATCGCCTCACCTTGCCTAAATGAATCAGTAAGCCCACTTCACCCGTTGTGATTATTGTCTTGAGCACAACCGTTCCCATTAGTAGCGCAGCGCAAAAACCCAGAACGGTGTTAAGCGGCCAGGGAACAAAGTCCGGAATACCAAAGTTCCTTGCTTCTTCGACACTGACGATACTTCCCCCGACCGCAAAACCAATCAAAAGCAGGATGCTGAATGTCACCGTGGGCAAAGTAGTGTATAATGAAAAAAGAAACGATGTTTTCAATACCTTGTGAGGTGCTGCACGGCCTCGTAGCCACAATCCAAAAACAATACCCCAGACAAAAGCCAGCCCCACGCTGAACACCTGCGTTGCCATCCCCGCAGAAAAAGCCACGCACTCAAGAAAATAAACGAATACAAGCAGCACAAAATACCTGATATTTCTCGGCCTGCCGCTTATTTCGCCGAGCTGTTTCGCAAGCAGGATAGCGCCGCCAAAACCTGCGATGAGATTTGTAGCCACTAATAAACTGATAAAAATACGTTCAGCCATCGGATTCACCCGCATTTAGCAGGTTCGTGCCTCATTAGTAACACTGATAGTATTCTTATGCCCAGTAACTGTCAAGAATTGACTTTTTCCCAGTCGGGATGGGAAAAGAACCTCAATCTGTCGCGGTATTCCCTTGTGAGGATTAGATGTATGACAGAGAGGTGCCATAGAGGGCCAAAAAAGGTATGGCGGTAGTTGGAGGGAAAATCTCCTGTCACGCTCATAAAATTGCCAACTTTTTGAAGTCACATCAAAAAAGTTAAATCATCTTTCAGGAACAACACAATAATTATGAATCCTCCGTTCATAGTTGCCCAAAATCGCAGCCAAAAAGTGTTGAAATCTGCGTAGGTCTATTATATATTCTGGCCGAAACGGGTGAATTAGGCAAGCATTCAGAAAACCTGTGCAGGAGTAGTAACAATGAGTGCAAAACCGAATGCGATAGTGGCACAATCCGGCGGGCCAACGACTGTGATTAACTCAAGCGCATGCGGCGTCGTCCAGGAGGCAGCCAAATCGGGGGAAATAGGTAAAGTAATTGCGGCGGTCAACGGCATTTTAGGCGTGTTAAAAGAGGAGTTATTCGATATTTCAGCCGAGAAGCCCCAGATAATTGAATCGCTAAAACGCACGCCGGCGGCGGCGATGGGCTCGTGCAGATACAAGCTAAAATCCCTCAAAGACTCCCGTGCGGACTTCGACAGAGTTCTCGACGTCTTCAAGGCCCACGACATCCGCTACTTTTTCTATGCTGGCGGAAATGACTCGATGGACACCGCTGACAAGGTTAATAAACTTGCAGCGGACGCCCGCTATGAGCTTGTTTGCATAGGCATTCCAAAAACAGTCGATAACGACCTTGCATTTACAGACCACTGCCCGGGCTATCCGAGCGTGGCAAAATACGTCGCAACCTGTGCGATGGAGGCAGGCAGGGACACTGAGGCGCTTTACACAACAGATACCTGCACCATTTTAGAAGTGATGGGAAGAGACGCGGGGTGGATAGCGGCGGCAACAGGATTGGCGGCCAGAGCGCCCGAGGATGCGCCGCACCTTATATATATGCCTGAGGCGGCCTTTTCATTCGACAAGTTTGTCCGCGATGTGCAGGAAGTCCTCAAGACATTCGGCAGGGTCTTTATTGTTGCAGGCGAAGGTTTGAAGGACGCAAAAGGCCAGTATATAACGGCGGACTCAGGGGTGTTTAGCAAAGACAGCTTCGGCCACGTTCAGCTCGGCGGGATTGCGGAAATGCTAAAGGCGATGATTGAAAAAGAGGTCAAGATAAAAGCCCGTTTCAATAAGCTCGGCACGAATCAGCGAAGTGCGATGCACTTTGCGTCTCTTACCGACATTAACGAGGCGTATATGTGCGGGCAAATGGCTGTGCGGTATGCGCTGGACGGCGTCAACGGCAAAATGGTAACACTTGTCCGACAAAACGGCCCTAAATACAAATGCACAACGGGATTGGCGGAGCTAAAAGATGTGGCGAACGGCGAAAAGAAGGTGCCGCGTGAGTTTATAAATGACAAGGGCAACCACATCACCGATGCGATGCGCGATTACCTTCGGCCTTTAGTTCAGGGCGAGGCGCCCATAACGATTGATAAGGATGGGCTGCCTGTGTTTACCAGATTTGAACGCAAGATGTTGGAGAAAAAACTTCCGAAATACCTGTGACCCAATTTTGTCATTCTGAGCGCAGCGAAGAATCTCATCTTTGAAGAAATTGCACTGCTAAAAAAACGTTGTATTTTAGAGGATTCAAATAACAGGGACAAAAGATGAAGGATTTGTTTGACATCAAGAGCAAAGTTATCGTAATTACCGGGGCCGGCGGCGTCCTTTGCAGCACTATGGCAAAGGCGCTGGCTAAAGCCGGAGCAAAAATCGCCGTCCTCGACTTAATCGAAGAGGCCGCGAACAAAATTGCAGACGAAATCAAGGCCGACGGAGGCCGGGCTATTGCGGTTAAATGTGATGTTCTGGATAAAAAGAGCATAGAAGCTGCCAGAGAGAAAATCAATCGCGAGCTTGGTAAAGCTGATGTATTGATTAACGGAGCCGGCGGAAATAAAAAGGAAGCCACCACTTCTGCAGACCTATCCTTTTTTGACCTGTCCAGCGATGCAATTCGGTTTGTTTTCGACTTAAATTTCCTCGGGACGCTGCTGCCCAGTCAAGTTTTCGGCAAAGATATGGCTGAGAGCGGCGAAGGCGTGATACTAAATATTTCCAGTATGAATGCCTTTCGCCCATTGACGAGAATCCCTGCATACTCGGCGGCCAAGGCGGCCGTGAGCAATTTTACGCAATGGCTTGCGGTGCATATATGCCAGAATTATTCCAAAGACATCCGCGTCAATGCTATTGCGCCGGGGTTTTTTCTGACTGAGCAAAACCGGTTCCTTTTAACCGACCAGAAAACCGGC
>CAZKOQ010000115.1:0-9036 GCA_964554425.1 uncultured Pirellulales bacterium
GCTGACTGTTAATGATGTGTATAATATTGGGGCCTATGCTAATCGCATAGGCCCCGATTGTTTTTGGACGGCGGGTCTGTGTAAAAAAGTTGGTTCTGCAAAAGAAGGATTGTTTCAATACTTTCCACGGGATTTGCATCATAAGGAGGCAAAGCCGACAAAATGAATTCCAAAGAGAGGGTATCGGCTGCGATGAATCACGAAGAGCCGGACCGAGTTCCGGTGATGTGCCAGCTTTCGCTGGGTCATTATTTCCTCAATTGCCGAGACAATCCTTATGAAATATGGTTTGATAGCGAGACCTTTGCCAAGGCGCTGGTGGAGCTGCAAAGAAGATACGAGTTCGACGGCATCTTAGTGAACATACCAGGCAGACCCAAAGATTGGAAAACAAACATCAAGTCATACAAGAAAGCGGGCAGCGTCGAACACATCTGTTGGAAATCGGGACTTGAAACTGTTGTTCCTCCGGATGATAATCCGCAGACATACGTGGGTGGTCGAGCGCCGCTGGAAAGGGCGGATTATAAAACCATAGATATTGAAGACCCTGCAACATACCGGCTGTCCGGCTATGTGTGGAATACCTGGCATTCGCCCGAGCTGTGGGGTATCGACAGAAGAGCCGACCTTTCCGACACAAGGGCATATCCACCGTGGTTCACGGATACCGTAAAGAAAGTTGGGCAGCTTGCGGGGGATGTTTCGGTGCACGTAGAGGTGTTTTCACCTTTTACGCATATAATGGAGCTGTTCGGCTACGAACAGGCACTTATCGCTCTTGTCGATGCGCCGGAAAAATGCCACAAGATATTGGCCGGCTTAGCGAAAAAAGTGCTTGCGCAGGTGCGGTTGTATGGAAGCTGCAGGCCAGATGCAATACTTGTCAGCTCAGCTTTTGCGGGGGCGGGATTTATAAGCCGAGGGATGTATAGCGAATTTGTGGCACCTTATGAAGACCAGGTCTTTCGAGCAATCAATAAAGAGGGCTGCAAATCTTACGTCCATACCTGCGGGGCAATCGGGGACAGATTGGACCTTATGAGCGAAACTGCTGTCGATGGAATTGACACACTGGACCCGCCGCCGCTGGGGACGGTGAACTTAGCGGAGGCAAAAGCAAAGTATGGGGAGCGATTCTTTTTTAAGGGAAATCTGGATTCTGTTAACGAGATGCTAAATGCAGACGAGCAAACCTTTGAACAAGCCGTCAAAGAGAGGATTAGAATCGGCAGGCGGGGAAGCGGCTACATCCTGTCTTCGGCGTGCAGCGCAGCTCCATACGTAAAACCACAGAGACTGAAGAGATTGTCGGAGCTGGTGAAAGAGAGGGGGAGGTATTGAGGGCTCGTGGCGGGTAGATGCCGGATGCTCGATACTCGTTGGTTGTGGCTGGTGACGCTTGACCCGACATTAGAAATCAGAATATCTAAATTCGAAACTCGAAACAAATCCAAATAAGCTGGCTGGATGCGAATTATAACCTTGACGGCTGGCCTCATAGCAGCCCGCCGTTCTACGGCGGGTTACAACGACCATCCGCAAAAACCTCACAAACACATTTGACAAATCATCGCCCTTGGAGTTTATTAGGCCACCGACAACATCTATGTTCTAACGACTATCGACCAAATACTAACGACTATTCACGGAGAACAAAAATGGAAGAAGTAAAGCCAATCAACATCGGCGATGACCAGTTTGAGAGCGAGGTTCTAAAGGCCGAGGTGCCTGTGCTTGTAGATTTTTGGGCGCCGTGGTGCGGGCCGTGCAGAATGGCGGGGCCGGTTTTAGATAAAATAGCCAATGAATACGGCAGGAAAGTAAAGGTCTGCAAAGTCAACGTCGAAGACCAGCGACAGGTCGCCATCGACAACGGCATTATGAGCATCCCTACATTAAACTTTTATAAAGATGGCGAGCTTGTTGACCAGATGACCGGCGTAACTCCCAACTACGAATCCGACATTAAGAAAAAACTTGATTCCCATCTGGAATAAATTGAGGCTGGTTTCAAAATGCTTGTCTCTCACGATGTCATCATTATCGGCGGCGGTCCTGCAGGCCTGACTGCTGCTATCTACGCTTCAAGAGAGGGCCTCCGCACGCTGCTGCTGGAAAAAATGGCCTGCGGCGGCCGTGTAGCATTGACTGCCCATATAGAAAACTGGCCCGGCACACCGGATGGCGCAAGCGGAATGGACCTGATGGAAAAATTCAAACAGCAGGCCCAGAAGTTCGGCACGCAAATCAACGAGTTCGCCGAAGTAACCAAAGTCCAACATTTCGAAAAGGCGGTCCAAATCACAACGGACAATGGCTCATATACCGGCAAGACCTTGATAGTTGCCACAGGCAGCATGCCTAAAAAATTAAATGTCCCCGGCGAAGACAAATTCTACGGCAAAGGCGTCTCTTATTGTGCGACCTGCGACGGCCCATTCTATAAAGGCAAGGACGTCGCCGTCATCGGCTGCGGCGATTCCGGCCTGCAGGAAGGCGAGTCGCTGCTCGGCTTCGCCAAAAGCGTAACCTTCATAGCATATCGCCCCTTTATGAAGGCCCGGCAGAGTTTACAGGAAAGAGTGAAGAAAAAGCCGAACGCAAAGTTTCTGCTAAACTACATCGTTACTTCCATAAATGGCGATAAAACTGTCGCGTCTATCACTGCGAAGGAGCGCCAGACCGATAAGGAGCAAACAATCGACGTCCAGGGGGCCTTTATATATATTGGAATTCTGCCTAATACAAACTTCTTACAGGGCATCGTCAGGCTGGATCCTGCCGGCTTCGTTATCACCGGCGATGATATGCAGGCGTCCGTAGCGGGCATATATGCAGCGGGCGACGTGCGCTCCAAGAAAATTCGTCAGATAACCAACGCCTGCGGCGAGGGCACCATTGCCGCCATTGCCGCCCGCGATTACATAAAAGAAATTCAATAAAACCTCGCCGATAAAAACATTTTTTGCAACCAGTATTGTCTCTCTGATATATAATAGCCGATAGTTGGGTGTGTTTGTCGGTGCTCGCAGCTTGTAGCTGCTCGATGAGCAATGAGCTTTCGCATTATTGGATATGCTGATTGGAACGTAATATAAAGAAACCGGATTCCCGCTTTCGCGGGAATGACAAAGAGGACATCGGCAATTAACAAGTAAAATTGACATCATTCGCTTCGGACGGATTCGCATTTTTGATTTTAAGTTTTGCTCTAAGGATGGACCCTTAAATGCCGGCTGCCACATTTGCCCAAGGTGAGCGAAAGAAACAGTGGATAATCCAATCCACAGGGTCGCACTCGCCGGACTGCACACAGCTTGCCAGGTCGCTGAAGGTCTCATCCCTTTTGGCGCAAGTTCTTATCAATCGCGGCATAACCGATGTTCAAATCGGTTCATCCTTTCTCCAGCCGAAACTAACCCACCTCATCAGCCCTGACCAAATGCCGGGGATAAAGCCCGCGGTCAACCGAATAAAGCAAGCCGTAAGGGGTAGCGAAAAAATAACCCTCTACGGCGACTATGATGTCGATGGCATTACCGGCGTTGCAATCCTCTGGCAAATTCTAAGATTGCTCGGCGCCAATGTTGATTATTACATACCACATCGCATTGAGGAGGGCTACGGCCTGAATGCCGAAGCCGTCCGCCTGCTGGCAAATTCGGGCACCAAGCTATTAGTTACAGTAGATTGCGGCATCACCGCGCTCGATGCTGCTTGTGTTGCCCGGGAATTAGGGCTTGACCTGATTGTAACCGACCATCACCAGCCAGACCCATCCGCTCCCGAGGGGCCTGTGGCAGTCGCGATTGTGCACCCGTCGCTTGGGAAGGATTATCCAAACCCGGACTCTGCCGGCGCTATGGTTGCATTTAAGCTCGCCTGGGCCGTCGCTAATGAATTCAATGCTGCCTTCGGCTCACCGAAGGCCGGTCGCGCAAGTAAACTTGAGCCGACTCTGCGTGAATTTATGCTTAGCGCTACGTCTCTTGCTGCAATGGGGACCATCGCTGATATCGTTGAGCTTAGGGGAGAAAATAGAATCCTTGCCAGTTACGGACTTAAAGGATTGCCCGAATGCAATCTTTGCGGCATTAAGGCCCTGATTGAATCGGCAGGATTGAGTGGGAAGAAACTAAAGGGTTTTGACATCGGCTTTCGCCTCGCGCCCATCCTTAACGCTGCGGGCCGTATGGGACACGCCCGACTGGCTGTTGAGCTGCTGACCAGTGATAATCCCGCGCGTGCCGCCGAAATAGCCCGGTATCTTAAAAGCCAAAACTCCCAGCGGCAGCAATGCGAGCGAAAGATATTTAAGCAGGCCTGCGAAATGATAGCCGAACGGGGTCTTAACGCCCCTGTGCGAAAAGGCATCGTCCTGGCAAGCTGCGATTGGCACACCGGCGTAATCGGAGTTGTAGCATCAAGAATCGTGGAAAGATTTTGCCGGCCTACAATTATGATTAACACTACCCCCACCGAAAATGGCATTGCCCAGGGCTCCGGCCGGTCGATTCCATCCTTTGACTTGTTAGGTGCAATAAGGGCCTGCTCCGAGCACTTGGTGGGTTTTGGCGGTCATGAAATGGCAGCAGGCATAACCATTAGACCTGAGAAAATAGACCGCTTCACAGCCGAATTCGAGACCTTCGCCGCCCGGGGTCTTACCGAGGACGACATAACGTCCAAACTCTATATCGACGCCCTGGCCGGGCTAAACGAATTGCGAAAAGAAACCATAAGCGAGCTGGAGCTGCTCGGCCCGTTCGGGCAGGGTAATCCTGAGCCGGTTTTCGCAACAAAAGGCGTCCGCCTTGCCTATCCGCCCAGAAGGGTTGGCGCGAACAGTGAGCACCTGCAGCTTGCCATAACCGACAATGTAACGACCGTCCGCTGCATCGGTTTTCAACTCGCAAAATTAGAAAAAAAGCTCCTCGACCACGAGTCTTTCAATATCGCATATCAGCCGCAGCTCAATACCTACAACGGAAACACTAATGTCGAATTTGTCGTCGCCGACATCCAGTTCGAATAGATTGCCAATTTACGATTGCCAATTGGCGATTGAAAATCGCAAATCGAAAAACGTCAATCGTCTATTGATTGTCCTTGCTCTGGTAATTTTTGTTACCGGTTGCGCCGGCACCAGCTCCCCTTTCAAGATTGACATATCCAAAGGGGCAAATCCCTGGACGCACCTGAATTTACTCAATGACCCTGACCAGTTCCATTTTGCTATTGTCGGCGACCGAACTGCCGGACATCGGCCGGGCACTTTCGAAGATGCGGTCAACAAGCTGAATATTCTCAGACCCGAATTTGTTATCTCAGTCGGAGACTTTATAGAAGGATACGCCGATGACGAAGCCGAGCTTGACCGGCAGTGGGCGGAATTTGATACTATTATCAGCAAACTGGAGATGCCGTTCTTTTACGTCCCCGGCAACCACGATGTGGGCAACCAAATGATGGCCAAAAAGTGGCAGCAGCGCCTTGGCCGAGATTACTACCACTTTGTTTACCGTAACGTGCTGTTTCTGTGCCTAAACACCGGCGGCCCCACACCGGGCTGGATTGGGAACGAACAGATTGAATACTTCGCAGATGTGCTGGTCCGCCACAAGCAGGTCCGCTGGACTATGGTCTTTATGCACCAGCCCGCATGGCTCGGCTCCGGCTCTGAAAGCTGGGCCAAATTTCGGCTGCTGCTGGGAGATAGACCTTACACCGTATTTGCAGGACATCAGCATGGATACTCCAAATCAATTCGTGACGATGCGATATACTACGTCTTATCTACCACCGGCGGCCAGGGTAGCAACCAAATCATCTGGGCAACTATGACCGATAACGGTCCTGTTCTGGCAAATCTTCCCCTTGACTGCATCCTCAACGACAATCTTTTGCCATAATAAGTTCGTATTTTGTAACACGAATGAAGTTTCACGATTCACGAATCACCGGTCGTTGACTGTTACCTTTTCAATTTTGAATTGTCCCATTGTGCCCACAAGATTGAGGAAATCCTCCGGGTTGCCGTTGCCGATAGATAATGCGATATGCCCGGGCCCATAGCCGCCGAGACCTGCGCTTTTGAACGCAGCATCCAGTCCGACCCACTTATCGCCGATGTATGCCTGCACCCATGCGTGCCCGCCAAACGCGCCGTTTTCAAACTTGGCCTGTCTGCCGATAGTCAATCCGCTAAAATCCTTCACATAAGCCATCCCGACCACCACTTGGGCCGGAAGCCCCACCGCCCGGCACATTGCCGCCGTCAGAACTGCAAACTCGCTGCAATCGCCCTGTCGGCTTTCCGCAACCTCAGCCGCTGATGCGTAGCCAATCGACAAGCTCTTATTCTCGACATAATCTGCTACAAATGTCTCAATCTTGCGTGCCGCCTCAGCGGCGTCTGTGGTATTACCTACCGCCCGCCGGGCAAGCTTAATTACCTCTTTGTGGTCGCTTTGAACAAATCTGGTCGGTTTGGTTGCCTCTACAATCGTGCGGTCGGAACCTTTGTAAGGAAATTTCGCTCCCGCAGGCTCCGCAATCTGCTTCACAGTTACGACAACCGTGCCGTCGTCAAGCCGCCGCACCTCTTGATTATCGCTGACCGGTATCGCCAGCTCCGCCCCTTTGGTGGGCTTGAGGTAATACTCAGCGGATGCAGCCGAACCAATATTTCCCAAATTCTGCGGACTGGCCAGAAACATCTTGTCAATTACGTCGAAAACATCGTCCTCTCCCAGCGCAAATTCTTTGGCGCAGGCAACCATCTCAATCTCAAAGCCCAGCACAGGCATAATGCTTTTTTGTATCCGAAGCCGCTCATCAACAAAACTGGTGCTGACCATTCGGCCTGCCCCCGGCATATTGAGTGTGGTTGTAACCTCCTTCAAGCTCACAACCCGTCCAAGAAGGTCAACGTCCTGATTGCCGCCGATGCGAACTTCGACATCTACTGCCTGCAAAATTCCCGGGCTAAATAGCCTGGCAGAATACTGCAAACCATTTTTGAGTCCCTTTTTCAATGTTAGCAGCCGCAAGCCCTCGGCCATTACAGCTCCATCGGGCCACTGCATTGTGCTTTTCTGCTCGGTCCCCATCGAAGTAGTCGTAATCTCCACCATTCCCAGATTGTTAACCGTCCCGACTGCCTTCATTGTCATTATGCTAAGTTCCTGTGTAACCTCGAATCCAAGCGGCTTACCTTTGGTGGTTTCGATGCTGGTTTCCGACATATCTATGGTAACCGGGATATTGGCCCGGCTTATCGTTATGCGGACTTTTTCTGTGGTCGTTACATTTCCGTCTGATACCTCACGACTATTTACGGAGTGGCCGACCTTCTTGCTATCCATAAACACCGCATAATACTCGACTTCTTTTGAGGGAGTATTCTTTGCGATAAGTTCCGCTTCTTTTTTGCAGCCCGCTGCCACAAGCCAAAGAGCCAGCCAGATGCCAATAAGGTGCCGAATCCTCATAATCCAACTTCCTTTCACACAGGAGCTCTTACGCCCCGCTCCGGGCAGGGCTGTTCACCCAAGATTGTCTAAAGTCCACAGAATTATAACCGTAAACCGAGATTTTCTCATCACAATAATTACCGCACGCAAAAGCCAAAGCTAATTAGGGCTACTATTCATTATTCTTGGCGAGTTTTCTATTGTCGATGAACTATGAACAATGAACTATCCGCTTTTGGTTACTCACAATCACCCCAGCTTGATTTATGCTATAGAGGTGCGGCAGCCGATATTGAATTATTCGTTCTCTACGCTAAGATGTGTGCAAAAGTATGACCTTCGACAAACTCTTAAATCTGGTTTCGGCAAATATGTCGCCGCGTGCTTGCACAGACTCGCGCCTTGTCAATAAAGGCGATATCTTCGTAGCAATCAAGGGGACTCATCACGATGGCCACGACTTCATCAGCCAGGCACTTGCCAACGGCGCCAAATATATCATCTGCGAGAATCGTAAATCGATTTACGAGCCACGAGTCACGAGCCACGGGTTCATAGTTGTCAACGATACGGCCCGGGCAGCAGCCCTTCTCGCCCAGGCGAGCAGGGGCAATCCTGCTTCAAAGCTTACAAACCTGGCTGTAACCGGCACAAACGGAAAGACAACCGTCGCTTTTTTGGTTCGCTCCTGCATCCAGAAGGCAGGTCAAAAATGTGGTCTTATCGGAACTGTCGTTTACGATACCTGCTCAGATAAAAGCCACGAGTCAACACTTACAACGCCTGATTGTCTCTCCATCGCCGATAGACAAGAGCAAATGGTAAAAAATGGCGCAAGGTATATGGTCATCGAGGCCAGCTCTCACGCCCTTTCTCAATACCGTCTGGCTGGCATTAATTTCAAGGCCGCCGCATTCACCAACCTCACCGGCGACCACCTTGATTACCACAAAACTAAAGAAGACTATTTATCTGCCAAAGCCAATCTTTTCCAATCGCTCTCGGCAGGCGCCACCGCTGTCTTGAACAAGCAATCTCCTGAGGCAGAACTTATCGCAAAGAAAATCTGGCGAAAACCCAGAATCCTGTGGTATGCCATTGACCAGCCGGCAGACATTGTTGCCCATATCGAATCTATTGATATGGATGGAACGGTTTTCACTCTGGAGTATGCCAGCCACAAACAGAAGGTTGGAACTTCTTTGCTCGGCTGGCATAATGTTAGTAATTGCCTTGCGGCAGCGGGGCTTTGCCTGGCGGCAGGTCTCAATCTGGAGACGATAGCCGCTGGTCTATCCGCTCTCGAAACTGTTCCAGGCCGATTAGATAGAGTCGATTGGCCCGGTGATTTTTCGGTAATAATTGATTACGCCCATACCGATGACGCCCTGAAAAATGTCCTCTCTACCCTCAAGCCGCTCTGCAAAGGTAAGCTGAGAGTTGTCTTTGGCTGCGGCGGCGACAGAGACAGAACCAAACGGCCTCGTATGGCCAGAGTTGTCGAGGAATTTGCAGATTTTGTAATCGTAACCAGCGACAACCCTCGAACCGAACAGCC
>CAZKOQ010000116.1:0-9018 GCA_964554425.1 uncultured Pirellulales bacterium
TCGCAGCAAAATCGCAGACAACGGCAAAATTCAATACCCCTATGAAATATGCGGGGTAACTATCTTTCAAACTTATTCTACCGCAGCCGCCGCAATATTGTCAAAACTATTTCACTGCAATCGCCTAATGGCCTGCGGTTTTTGTTTGTAGAGCGGACCTGTGCCCGCCAAATGCGGGGCGTCCTTGCATAACGGCATACAATATGCTCCGGGGGCCTGAGGTGTAATATTCAAAACTTTTGCCTTTTTTGCTATACTCTTTTAGTCGTCTTTTCCGAAATATTATTCAAGATTGCCTCCAATTTTGTTAATATATCACAAAGTTGTGAAGACCGGTTAGAAACATAGAAAACGGAGTTCAAAATGAAGAATAAAATTCTATTTTCATCATTATTGCTTGTCGCAGGAGTCCTCATCGGCTGCCGGCCGCAGGTTAAAGAGCCGGAGATGCGTTACGATAGACCCCTGCCTCCCGGGCAGCCAGCCCTGCGGAAGATAACCAATCCTTATGAGCTGCCCGATTTTATAATGGCCTGCCTGAACGTAACCGACCTGCGTTCTGCCGTGAACAACAGCCGAAATTACCTTGCCAAGCCCTCCAGTCGCCAGTTCTTTCCCTGCGGCGAAATCACCCACAGCCGAGCGGTCGAAAGCCTAAACGCCTTCGCGGAGCTTCTGGAATCAGGCCTGGTCGGCAAATCGCTTAACGATGCTATGTTGCAAAAATTTGACGTCTATATTTCGGTCGGCTGTGACGACCGCGGAACTGTCCTGTTCACGGGCTACTATACCCCTATCTTTGACGGCTCATTTACTCGCAGCGACCGCTTTGTCCATCCCTTATATCAGCAGCCAGATGATTTGGTGAAGGCCCCAAATGGAGAAATCCTCGGACGCCGTGACCCTGATGGTCAGATTACACCATATCCGCCTCGCGCTGTGATTGAGGACTCAGGTATTCTCAAAGGCAAAGAGCTTGTCTGGGTGGGTGACCCGTTCGAGGCATATATAGCCCACGTCCAGGGCTCGGCCAAAATAAAAATGCCCGATGGCCAGCTTGCCACCGTCGGCTATGCCGCCAACAATGGTCAAGAGTATCGCAGTGTTAACGAAGAACTAATTAAAGATGGCAAGATTCCTGCAGACCAGATGAGCTTGTCTGCGATGATTGAATACTTCAAAAGATATAAAGACCAGGTCAATAACTACATCCGCCGCAACCCGCGATTCGTATTCTTCCAGAAAGAGGATGGCCCGCCTCGCGGCAGTCTCAACGAGCCGGTAACTCAAATGAGAACCATCGCAACTGACAAGTCCATTTTCCCACGTGGCTGCCTTGCCTTTATTTCCACGACTTTGCCTCGTCAGATAGGCGGCTCGGTTGTTAAACAGCCATACAGCGGTTTTGTCCTCGACCAGGACACAGGCGGGGCAATCCGTGCCCCGGGCCGCTGCGATGTTTATATGGGTGTCGGCGACACGGCAGGCAAACTTGCAGGCCAGACATATCAGGAAGGCCGACTGTATTATTTGTTTCTAAAGTCAACTACCGTTGTCCCGGAGTATTAACTTCTAAAGGAACTTTTCAGAGGGCTAAACAATGGTCAAAAAAGCGCTTTTGATAATAGCTCTGGTTGTCGTTATATTTTCGCTTTTTGGCTGCCAGACTGCCCAGGGCTTGAAAGAGGATGCCATTTACATCGGCGACAAAACCGCCGAGGTATTCAGTCTGGATTAGAAGACCGGTTGGTTTACTTATCCGGCAATGACCGGATACGGTTCGACATACCGGTGGCCAAGTCTGCACATACTTTTTGGCGTTTTGGCCCATACCGCATATCACAGACCATAGCGTTGCCGTTTTGATGTGCGTCTCGCAGTAGTTTAGCAAAGCGTTCTTCCACATCTCTATTTACGCACTTTATTTTTGGGCTTTCCGCCAAATTTTAGTCCTATAACCTCTGGCGACAGTTAAGCGGCAAATATCCTATGTCGATAGAAAGATTAAGCACTGTGGGGGCGGTGCGCACATATTCAACAAGTTGTGCGGGGGCGGTATTTGCGATGTCGAAGAGTTTTTCACTCGTCGAGCTTATGATTGTTGTTGCCGTGCTGGGTATCCTTGCGGCAATCGTCGTCCCGCAATTTCAGGAACACTCGAGCCAGGCCAGAGGAGCTGTCGCAAAGGATAGTCTGCGTATTTTGCGAAGCGCCATCGAGCTATATGCCGCCCGTCATAGCGGAATGCCGCCGGGTTATAAAAATGACAACCCCCAGGCCCCTCCGACTGATTCGGACTTCCAGAGGCAGCTCGTAACTGAAGGCCGTTATATCTCTAAGATGCCTGAAAACCCCTTCAACAAGCGACAGGATGTCCAAATGGTTGGAAACAGCGAGACATTCCCGCCTAACCCCACCGGCCAGTTTGGCTGGGTCTATCAGCCGGCAACAAAGACTATCAAACTTGACTGGCGGGGAACAGACTCTGAAGGTGTCAGTTTTTATGACTATTGATTTGGTTGATTTGGTTCGTTTCTGATATTAAACTTATCACCAGCAATCTTCCTGAAGGTAACTGGCTCTGGCGATATAACATTCGGGTCTGGCGGGTCGCTGCCTTTTAACTGGCTATAGCTTAACCAGCCCGCCTCCCATGTCTTGCCGTCCGCGGATACAGGCCCCTTGAAATAATCATGACTGTAACCTTCTAATTCCCCCTGAGGCAATACCATTTGGAAATTATCAAGGGTAATTTTTACCTTTAATTCGCGGGTGCGATTATTATACTTGGCCTCGCAAGGCCCCATTACAAACAACGCATAAGTGCCTGGGTCAGGACCTGTCCAGAAGACACCGCCTTCATTCAAATCCACTTCTTTTGCTACGATATGGATTATCTTTGAAATTGAGCCGTCGCGCTCGAACTTAAAAGCCCAGTTATACCCTGGTGTTTGTGATTCCCATATCCCAGCCAGATACTCCGGAAACTGACTACTGCCGTTAGCGCCTGTTGTGCTATCTTTGTTGTTATTTTGGCAGCCCACGAGCCCTGATAGCAAAACGACGCATCCAGCCAATGTTAACAACTGTCTCATAATCTTTTGCTCATGATTGCTTACAAACTACTATGGATATATTTGTTTGAGTATTAGTTTAGGAGATTTGTCGGAGGTTGCAAGATAAAAAAGAGAGGCGAGTCAAAGACTCGCCTCTTTTTTGCTAACTATTGGTCATTGCCTTGTCTTATTTGCGACGACGCAGGAACAATCCACCAAGTCCCAGCAGAACGAGCGTCATCGGCTCAGGTATAAGGGTAGCCGTACCTAAAAGTGTAACACCTGACCAGTCGTCGGCAACGTGATACAGCTTAACTGTGTCACCCATGCGTGATTGTATCTGGTCTATGTATACACCACCCGCTTGCGGTGGAGCAAGTGGGTTAGCTGTACCGAGATAACCCCAAACGCCATTTTCGCCGGCTGGCAGAATAAGATCCATCGCGCCAGCACCCCATGCGTCATTCTGCACGGACGATGCAGTAGGAGCAAGGGCCGTAACAACTCCACCGGTTGTTGGGGGCTGAGGCGAGAGAGTAACAAGGGCATAATACATCTCATCTGCGAAGCCAGCATAGCCGGCAGAGTTAATCCCGCATGTTCCATTTCCGTTGTCAACGATATTCAGCGTCATTGCTGCATTAGCTGCTGAAAACAATGCAAGGACCAACACAAGAACTAATAACTTTTTCATCATTATTCTCCTTCCTTAAAAAACATATCTTCCAGGATTCTTCAAAAACATCTTTGCACACTCTCGAATTCGCCAATCTTAAGGCAATTTCCAGGATCTGTAAGGTCCGGTTATAATCGGTGCCGCATCGCATGCAGGAACTAGTGCATCAGCCTTGTTGAAATACTTAGCAAGCTCCTGAAGGTCAAGCAACTGAACACGGGCGGGACCGGTCTTCTTATGGTTGAAGTCGGCACAAATGCCATTGGGTATCGCGGCCAATGCAGTATCATTCTTGTTATATGCTCCCGCCAATACCTGCAAATCCAGCAATTGAACCCAGCTGGGCCCTGTTTTCTTGCCATTTGCGTCACCACGGCACTGTCTGGCATAGCACCAGCAATTCGGCTTGCCCCAGGCGGCCCAAGCTGCAAACTCACTCCCAGGTACAGTACCATCAGCATTGCCGCCAATCAAACAATCTGTGACACCCAAATCCACGATGCAACCGGTTGGAGTAACGGTCGGGTTCAGATTTGGATTCGTCAGCACCACACCGCCACGAATTGCATTTTCCGCAACGGTAACGGTGCAACTCTTGTCCACCCTGAACTTCAGCAAGTCGCCGGTAAGCGGCGGGGCGTTGGGAGAGTTGTCTCCCGTTGGATAATACAACGCACCCATCTCAATCGTGATACCGCCGGTGCCTAAACCACCGAGTGTCCCCGGGAAATTCGGGTCGGCAACAGGTGTGCCGTAGTCGGTAATTAGGCCGCCGGTAATCACAATCGAGCCAGGGTAGATGTTGTACTTGGCGTTGAGGTTGCTGACCGACACAATCTTGGCCCCGCTGTCAACCGTGATGTCTAAGCCGAGACCACTTATCTTGTTCGGCTCACCCGACACCGCGTAACTGACGGTAACCTGATTGCCGTCAGCACCCGTCCCCGGAGTGCACGTGATGTTCACGACTGCCTCTGCCGTAGTTGCGAGCATTAGTATTGCCGCTACTAAGCAAATCTTTTTCATAATTCAACTCCTTTCTTTTCTTCCTTTGCAGAGCTACACACCCTGCTATCTTGGTTTTCCTGCATAACAACACACCTTTCGTTTTAAGCGCACTTGTTCAATTCTGGACATACGAAAACGACTTTTGAACGCGGCGCGCCGACTGGCAGGAACAGCCGGCTCGGTGCATCACCGTTCCTTAACTCCTCCTTTCTCGCCATACGGCGGAAAGAACGTCCTAATATACAACATACTACGCACAGGTTTTATTGGTGAAGATTAACTGTATATTACCACACTCCCCCAGTAACTTTCAAGAGAAAAATAGGAAAATTTAAAATTTTTTTTGTTTTTCTCATTTTCCATACTTTCCCTATTTTGCCCAGCTTAAAGGCATATACATCACACCGACATAAAAGATGCCAGGTGAAAAAGTTAGCTTTCATAATACCCCGGTTGGTCTTAAAAAAACAAGCGAAAATGTGAAAAAAACTGCAAAAAACTTAAAAAATCCCCCAAAAGCTGTATAAGTTTGTGTCTAATAAGAGTAGCCGAGTTGTGTCAGGCCCTCTTTTTTGGGGTAAAATGTGCCTTCTGGCCGATACCACCAATGGCCCTGCCCCATTTTTCGGGCCTTTCAGGAGCTGTTTTTTAGCCCTTTAGGCCGGCTTTTTTCATGCAGGATGCCTTTTTTGTGATTTGCCGGTTTTATGGATTTTCTCGGTTTTCGTAACCTCGTTTTGACCTTATGTGGAGCTTTTTAAGAGGCCGACTTATATTTGTCCGGCTTTGCCTTCTGGCTGCTGCTCTTGCATTGGTTGCGGTCGGGATTGCCACTATTTACTCTGTTGGCCACCCCTCGGACCCAAGCCCAGCCAAGCAGACAGGCGAGTTGGAGTTGGCCGGTTACTGGAAAAAACAGCTTGTATTCGCTGCCATTGCTCTGATTGCCTTCCTGGCAGCCAACATCGTTAGTTATAGGCGGTTTGGCCCATTAAGTTACTGGATATATGCGTTTGTGCTTATGCTGCTGGTTCTTTTGCTGGTAAGCAGGTTCGTAGTAGCTATTACTTTTATCCCGGAGATTAACGGCACTCATAGATGGATTCGATTCGAAATTGGAGGCCGGCAGCTCCCGGCTATACAACCTTCAGAATTTTGCAAGCTTGCTTACGTCCTGGCCCTGGCCTGGTATCTGCGATACCGCAGCAACTACCGCAGCTTCAAGGCATTGGTCGGCCCTTTCATTTTGACGATTTTGCCGATGGTTCTGATTTTCGCCGAGCCCGACCTGCGGACGGTTCTGTTGATGATGCCCATTTTATTCATAATGCTTTTTATCGCGGGCGCAAGGACCAAACACTTGCTGCTTATTGCCTTTGCCGCACTTTTGCTAAGCCCGTTTCTTTGGCTAAAAATGAGACCTTATCAGCGAACAAGGATAAGCTGTGTGCTTCTCCAGAGCAGTTGGATTCGCGAAAAGGCCCAGTCCGACTCATTTTTTTGGCGGTTCATCGGCAGGGTCCTCGTGGGTCGCGATTTCAGCGATAAGCAGTGGAAAAACGACTGGGGCTATCACTTGATTCGCTCAAAATTTGCAGTTGCCTCCGGCGGCCCGTCCGGCTACGGTTTCCGCCAGGGTCCTTTTATCAAATACAACTTTTTGCCCGAAAGACACAACGATTTCATATTTGCCGTCATTGCTCATCAGTGGGGCTTTTGGGGTTGCCTGGCTGTTCTTGGTCTTTATGTGATTCTCATCGCCGCCGGGCTTGAAATCGCCGCCAGCAACACCGACCCTTATGGCCGACTCATTGCCGTCGGCATTGTCGTAACCTTCACTGTCGAGGTCATTGTCAACGTTGCTATGACAATCGGCCTGATGCCTATAACCGGCTTGACCTTGCCGTTTATAAGCTATGGCGGTTCGAGCCTACTGGTCAGTATGGCTTCAGTGGGAGTATTAAATAATGTTGGCCGTTTCAGGCCTTTTACCGTCGCACCGAAAAAATAATTCCTATCTGCATCCTCTAACTACAGGACTATAAAATGATAAAGGGCTTTAGACAAATCGCTTCTCTGACGGCGCTAAGTCGTCTCGTTGGAATGCTCCGCGATATGGCATTTGCATACTTCCTCGGCGCCAGCGGTTTGATGGATGGCTGGACAATCGGGTTCAAAATCCCCAACCTCGCCAGGCGGCTTTTTGGAGAAGGAGCGGCCTCTTCCTCCATTATACCGATTTACAGTGAGCAATTACAGAAAGACCCAGAAGAGGCGAAAAAATTGGCCTCTACCGTTATTACAGTAGTATTTGTGCTGCTGTCAGCCATCGTTCTCTTAGGTGAAGGCATCATCCTGGTATATTACAAGTTCTTCGCCATTTATCAAGGCACGGAAACCAAGCTCCAGCTAAGTGCCATAATGCTGCCGGAGATGGTCTTGATTTGTATAGTGGCGATTCTGGGAGGACTACTAAATGCCCATCGCCACTTTGCCGCTCCTGCTGCTGCCCCGACTGTGCTCAACCTTTTTCTTATAGGAGCACTCTGCATCAGTGGATGGGTTTTCGGAATGCAGCCCGCCTCGCAGGTCTTTTTTGTCGCCGTTGCCGTGATTTTGGCAGGCCTGGTTCAGGTCTTTATCCAATTGCCGCCCCTATGGGCAAGAGGGGTTTATATCCGACCGGCCTGGCACGTCAGGTCCGAGGCATTCAAGAAGGTTATTCTCCTTATGATGCCGATGGTCATCGGCTTGACGGCAACCCAGATTAATACTTTCGCCAACGACCTTATCGCCCTGTGGTTTTCGGGTTCGCCGGAGAAAGGCGCCTTTTTCTCCTTGTTTGGAATAAACATAAGGTATCCTCTCTGGGAAGGCGCGGTATCGCAGCTATTTTATTCGCAGCGACTCTACCAATTTCCATTAGGCGTCTTCGGCATATCTCTGGCCACCGCCATTTTTCCGGTGATGAGCGCCGAGGCGTCGGCGAAAGATTTCAAGGCGTTTTGCATAACGGTCGCCCGTGGCCTGCGCTGCACGGTCTTCATTGCGCTGCCTGCCACCATCGGATTACTGCTTGTAGCGAGGCCGCTGGTTTCCGTCCTTTTCGAGCGAGGGCGATTTACGGATACAGACACCATCAGGACAGCATGGACGCTTGCGTTTTACGCGTTAGGGTTGTGTGGCTATTCAGCTCAAATCGTGGCCGTATATGCGTTTTATTCCCTGCAGGATTCCAAGGCGCCTGCAATAACCGCCTCAATAGCTGTTGTAACTAACATCGTTCTTAATCTGACGCTTATGTGGTTTCTTGGAACCGGGGGACTGGCTGCCTCAACCGCACTATGCTCTTATTTGCAGGTGGCTATCCTTATGACGGTTCTTCGCCGGCGTTTGGGTCCAACAATACTGGATGGCTTTATGCCGGCTTTCTGGAAGACAGTTTTGGCCACATTATGTATGACTGGAGCAGTTGTAATTGCTTTTGCTTTCTCAAAAGGTATTGTAAATATGTTCAAATTCTCAAAAGGCATTGCAGTTTTGTTCAAATTGCTCCTGGCAGTTCCTTCAGGGGCGGCAGTGTATCTGCTGGCGGCTAAATTCCTGCGAATCGAAATGCTCTCCTTGCTCACCGGCGCAAGACAGATACCCCTAACAGGAAATTCGCAGTAATGTCGAAAGGCCATTTTGTCCGAAATATTTGATATGAATTGGCTTAAGTGCTATAAGGTTTTAGGTAAGGCCCGTTTGGCCTGTGCCCGGCAATTAAGTCCTGCCGGCTTTATCGCTGAACTACGAAATATGAGCTATCCGCCGGAATACCGGCGGATGAGCCGTCTTTTATGGGAGAATGTTATGCACGCCGTTAAATCTCTTCTACCGGTAATAGTTCTGCTCTCTTTACTGCTTTCATCTGAGGCATTTGCTGCTGTTCGGCCCCCTGTGCTGGATGATACGCCTGTTCTTACTGCTGCAGAAGCTAACGCTCCCGAGCTCGCGGAGTCGGCGGCTTTAGAAACTCCTGCGACTCCAGGCGGGGAGCCGGCTGCGCTTTTTTCGCCCGCTATTGCGCAGAGATTTTATCAAATTGCCTACCAGCTTGCCGGCGGCGAAAAGGTTGCCTCGCAGGATGCCCAACAGGCAATCGTGTTTCTCTCTGCTGTCCTCGCACTCGATAGCGGCGCTGACTATTGCTACCCCCTGTTGATTAAATTGGTCTGTCGCCACACGCCAGGCGACAATTCGCAGCTTGTTACTAACTTGCTTGCCGACTATGTC
>CAZKOQ010000117.1:0-9003 GCA_964554425.1 uncultured Pirellulales bacterium
CGGAGACCTCGCTTATTCGTTCGGCGCCTTTCGTGACTACTATAAACTGGATAACAACGATGATTAAAAAGATTACCAGCCCGACAACTAAGCTGCCGCCGGCAACGAAGTTGCCGAAAGTCTGGATGATTTTGCCTGCGTCCGCCTGTATAAGTATCAATCTTGTTGAGGCCACATTAAGAGAGAGGCGAAACAGTGTTGTGAATAGTAGTAGTGACGGAAACGCCGATAACTCAAGGGCCTCTTTGGACGAAAGTGTTACTATCAAAATCGCCACTGCTAACGATATGCTGCAAGCCAGAAGCATATCTAGTAGCTGCGTAGGCAGCGGTATTATAAGGGTGGCAAGAATTACTACCAAGCCCACAGCCAGAACGATGTTGCTGCTGGATGCAAGCGAACCTTTTAATAGTCCGACCGAACGTGATTGTTCATTACCTGTCATTGTGATTTCTTATCCGTCTTTGCCGTGTTGTTACCGGAATCAGACGGGCTGAGAATCTCTCTTATCTTAACAGCAAACCGGTCATCCACCACCACCACACTTCCGGTTGCAAATTTAGTGTCACGCAGGTATAGCTCAACCGGCTCATCAATGGCTTTGCCGAGCTTTAACACCGACCCGGGCCCAAGCTGCAAAAGCCGCCGAATAGGTATTTCTGTTTGTCCGATTATTACGGTTACAGGAACATCCATATCGAGTAAGATATCGATACTTCCGCCGCTGCCGACGCTCTGCTCGCTTTCCACCGCCTCGGCAAATTCGACGGATTGCACCTGTTTTTTCGGCTCTGCCTGTTCGCCCTCGCTTTGCTGTTCCTGCTTTTCTTTAACTGCAACGGTTTTATCTGGTTTTGCCATTTTTTGTTTTCCTTATCTGTTGACAGCCGGGACCGGACCGGTATCCCGCACCGTGCTGTAAAGCGGTTCTGTGATTACCATCGCATACTCGCCGGCGGACTTTGCAGGCCGCCCGTGATAGAACGTTCGCCCGCCTAAAACCAATTCAATGGGGTCGTCAATCTTCTTATCGAGCAGTAATATGTCATCGGGCTGAAGACTAAATACCTCCTTAAAGCTGAGCATAATGGATGCCAGTTGTATGCTGACGGCAATAGGCGACTGCTGAACATACCGCAGAATCAGCTCTGAGACGTTCTCAGCAGACGATTTGCCGACTCTGGGAGCTGTCTCCGCTGAACGCTCCATCTCACAACAAGGCATTAAAAGGCACATCTCGGCTCTATCACCTGGCTCGCCTTTCTTAACACTGAAGACTATTTTGCACAGTTCCTCTGCGCCTTGAAATTCAAGTGGACATTCCCCTATCGCAAAATCTTTGGCCGGACGCACATCGTGCTTCACAGAAGATTCAGAGATCGCATCCACAAGCCCACCGGCAATGTCCAGCAAAAGCGACTTTTCCAATTGGGATAGCTCTCTGGCAGGATTTTTTTCGGATTCACTATCACCGAGCAACTGCGCTGCCAGGGTAGTTGCGGCTTGTCCGGATATATTGATAAAGCCACACACAGACTTGGCCTCTGCGCCAAAGGGAAGGTAATAACCACTCTTTTGACTATCAGGGGATTTGTTGACAAGCTCGCCGGCGTAAAGCTGTGTTATGGAAACAATTTCAACATCGAAACTTGTGCAAGCTAATGCAGCAAATCTTCGAGCCGCCGCTGCCGCCACCTTTTCTGCAAAATCACTGAGCTTTTTTAGCTGCTCTTTATTAAAATAATGCGGCTGACGCCAGTTATACTCGGCGACTTCCACTTGCGGCTGGTCTTCTATGGGCGCTCGACCTACCGCAGCGAGGAGCTGTTGTATCTTATCTTTACTCAAATTGTTACTATCGGCACTGGTCATTGTATGGCGAATTCTCTAAAAAGGACCTGCTTGATTTGCGGCTTGCTATTGGGAAAAACTTTTTCGTTAAAGACGTCGAGTATCTGCGATTGAATACTTTTGAGGTTCCTTTCACCCCTAATGTCTTCGATGCTTAAGCTCGCAAGATAAATGGCAAGCCAGTTTGTCAATACCGGCTTTTTCTCGTCAAGAAATGTTCTGCCTTTTTTCTCATCGACATCCGCACTCATCTCCAGCGTTAGAACCGCCCGCACGTAGCGCGTCACATTTGGTTCGTCCAGATTGGCTACAACCGGTTCCAAATCGTAATACCACACTCTTTGCTTATCTTTTGCTGATTCGTCCGCTTTCAGATTGTCCGTTGCCGCTGGTTGTCCCTGCCCGGCTGGTTGGGTTGTTTCTGCTCCGCCGGAACCGGCAAGCAAACGACTAAGCCCAAAGCCAAGCCCCGCAAAGACTACAACAATAACACCAAGTATTATCCAGGGCAGCAATCCTCTTATTAGAGTTTTTTTGCCGGTCTTTTCTTCCTTTGAACCGTCCTGTTTTTCCTGCTCTTTTACCTTTTCTGCATCCGCCATTTTTCGCCTCATTCATTACTTAAAACATTGTCAAACGGTAGTCGCCAGGCAATCCTCTTGCCGGTAGCGATGAACTTTATCTCTCAACGTCCTGTCACTGATACCAAGCACCTTGGCAGCTTTGGTCTGATTGCCGGCCGTCTGACGTAAAGTGTCTAATATTGCCAGCCGCTCTATTTGCTCAAGCGGCATTCCACCAAATCCCGAATTATCGCCGTTATTGCAGCGAGCATAAACTGTGCTATCTTGCCTTTGACCGGGTAGCTCCCGGCTTTTTGTTTCATTTATAGAGCACGACGTATTTTCCTGCGGAAGCGGCTGCAGCTCATCGAAAAGCCACGATATATCGGCCATTGACAATGTCTCGCCATCTCCTAATATCAGTGACGTCCGCACGGCATTTCGCAATTGCCGCACATTGCCCGGCCAGTCATATTTGGCGAAAATATCCATCATCATAGCATCAAGCCCGGTCACGCAACGCCGAACCTCACGCGCGTATAGATTGACAAAATACCACACAAGGTCCGGCAAATCCTCCTTGCGGTCTCGCAGCGGCGGTATGACCAATCTGACACCGCTTATGCGGTAGTAAAGGTCCGGGCGGAACCTGCCCTGCTGAACCTCTTGTAATAAGTCCTTGTTGGTTGTACTTATAATTCGCACATCGACCCTTACGTTTTCATTGCCGCCCACCCGCTCAAAATCCTGCTGCTCTATCACCCGCAATAGCTTGGCCTGAAATCTTGTCGGCGTCTCGCTGATTTCATCTAAGAGCAAGGTCCCGCCGTGGGCCATTTCAAATCGCCCTTTACGCTGGTTGTAAGCCCCGGTGAATGCGCCTTTCTCATGACCAAATAGCTCGCTTTCAAGAAGAGAATCGCTCAATGCCGCGCAGTTGACTTTGATATATGGCCCTTGGGACCTCCTGCTTTCTTGATGGATAAGAAAAGAGATCAGCTCCTTGCCAACTCCACTCTCACCGATAATCAAAATCGGCGCCGAGGTTGACGCCACCCTTTTGGCCAATTCAATCGTCTGAGAAAGTTTTGCGCTTTTTCCCACAATTTTGTAAATGCTGTTTGTGCCCTCGCAAGCCGAAGCCATTGTCGAAACTCGGTGATTGGGTAATATGCTGTCCAGCAGTTGCTCAATTCTTTCTCGGTCGAGCGGCCTAACCAGAAAATCGCAGCAGCCACTGCGAATGGCCCGGACCGCTGTATCGATTGTCTGATGTTTATTTTGTCCGCCCTGATTTTCCGGCTCACCTACCATTACAACCGGCATTTCCGGCCAGTTTGTCCCGATTTTTCCAAGCAGCTCGAACCCCATTTTGTCGGAGGTAAATACAAGATCGCAGCTTCCCTTCTCGATAAAGTCAAAGGCAGCTTTCTTGTCAGCGGCTACAATACCGCGTATCCCTTTCTGAGCCAGAATGCTGAGCATAAACCGGGTCAGCTCAACGTCGCCGGATACAATCAAAACGTTCGCTATGTCTTCTTGAATCTGATTTGCGTTTGTCTTGTTTACTTCAATCCTGCTCACTTTTGCCGCACTCCGTTTCAAATCGGCCAAGTCAACATTTTGTCACATATACAGATAGAGCTTATAGTCCACGCTCGGCAACCAGCTCCCGTGGTTTATCCTTCTGGTACCAATTAATCAGTTTCTCAAAACTCCTCGCAAACTCTGCCCAAAGTGAGTCGGGATACTCGCTGATTAGCTGCCTGTATGCCTTCATCGCATTTTGCTGGCTGCTTTCTCGAAGGCAGCTGCCTATTTGGAATAAAATCCAGGCCCGCTCCTCAGCGGATTTCGCACTGCCGTCCGGCGTCGAGCGATTGAGTGCTTCCTGGTAAAATGCCGCCGCCTCTTTTAGCCGGCCGCTCAAATATAAAATCTCGGCAAGCTGAAAAGGACTGCTCACCTGCTGGGGATGTTGCGATAGATTTTTAATCGTCTGCAAAGTCTGCTCGGAAATCGGCTCATACGATAGCTTTACTTCGGCTTCCTTTTCTTTTTGGTGCATATTTGCCTGCAAAACAACCTTATTGGGTTCTGCCGTGACTTCTGCCGGCTTGGTAACAATTACCCGCTCGGTTGACTTTTGCTGTCTAAATTCGACCGACCGCACCTGCTGGACCAATCGCTTCAGCTCACTTTTGCCTTTCTCGTTTTTTCCGCCTTCGGGCGCTTGTATCCTGTCTTGCCATAATTTGGCTTGAAGGTAATTGATTTCCTGTTCCGAACCAACGAAGGCGTTTGGAACTGCCTGTTCGCGCCGTCCCGGCAAAACCACACCCACCTGTGTCCGTGCGCCCGGCTCATTTGAATCTATCGAAGCACCCACCGAATGGTTTTCCGATGGCTTGTCCTGTTGACGGATTTCCGCAGACGTTTTATTGCCGGCAGCGTCCGCAGACTGCCAAAAGAACAGGACTACAAGCACAAAAACACAAAATAACGAACGCGCAGACGCGGGAAAAACCTCAGACCTCGTGACTTTACCGCTGTCTTCTCTTACTTTTGTCATCAGGTTTTTAGCTTTAATCTTCATCTGGATTTTTTATTTTGTGTTTTGAACCTCCTGTTGTTTATTACTCTGTGTCGGTTGAGATTGCTGTTGCTTTTTTTCATTTGTGCTCTCGTTTTCTTTCAAATTGGCTGAGAGAGCCGCTGCCGCCTTGTCGTAGCTTTTTTGTTGCTGATATGCAGTCGCCAAAATATTCAGAGCTTTTTGTTTTATCTGCGGCGCCGGCTGCGAATCCAATAGTTGCGAGCAAATTAAAATCGTCTGACCGTTTTGACCCGTTCTAAAGCAAAATTCTGCCAATCTAATCGCAACTTCCTGAGCAAATTCCCCTGGCTCAACGAATGCCAGGACTTCCGTCAAGTTATTGCGAGCCCGCTCCAAATCGCCATCGGCAGCTAAGCACTCAGCCAGCTCGAAAGATATCCTTGCCCGCAATTGCCTGTCGGCTAAATTCTCTGTTCCGAAGCTAAGCGTTGTGATAGCCCTGTCAACTAAGCCCATCAACCGCAGAACCTTACTCTTTGCCAACAATATCTGGATATACTCATGCTGCGAGAACTGCCAGGGGCGTATGGTCTCAAGCATCCCAAGTGCTTCGACAAACTTTTTCTGCTGTATCATTGCCTCAACCAAAGCACAAACGGTCTCAATGTATTCTTTCTTGGGAAGCTCTCCTTTGAGTGCATTTTGAAAGGCATTGCCGGCCTCTCGCGGTTTACCCAGGGCAAAGTAGGTTTTACCGAGTAGAAAGTAGGCCCCACTCGTGTCACTGATTCCGGCGTCTGGTGCCAGCTCGATGTGCCGGCTCAACCACGGGGCGGCTTCACCATAGTCTTGTTTCCCATATAGACATTTGCCTGCTCCCAGAGCAGCAGCGGCTTGTGACTGGAGCGATAAGCCGAGATTGAAGACCTTGCGGTAAAGCCGCGCCGATTCATCCCACAATCCGGCTTTCATTGTAACATCGGCAAGCTCCAGACAGGCCTGCCCATAAAACTCGCTGTCGGGATATTGTTCGACAAGCTGCTTCAGGTCTTCTCTTGCACTGGAATAGTCGTGAAGACCGGTCTTGAGCTTGCTGGAATTTAATAAAGCGGACGGCGCCAGAGGCACTTGTGAAAAGCCGTTTGCCACAAGCTTGTATTCCGCGATTGCTTCTGCAACCTGGCCTCCTTGAGCATACAAAAGGCCGAGAGCAAAATGAGCGTTGGGAATACGCCGGTCATCGTGAAATTGAAGTAATAATCCCTGCCACTGTGAAATCGACTCCGGAATTAGCAGGGAAAAATGTTCGGATAATGAAGCGTAATATGCCGGGTTGAAGATGTTGACCACGCCTTTTTCATCGGTCCGCGCTAATAGACCTGTATGACCTGCGGCCACCGTGACAAATTCCTGCATCGTTACTGCCGGTAGATACAGCCCTACGGGTCTTTTACGAATAGAATCTATCGGTTCTTCTCCTGTCGCAGATGCACATCTCGCCCAGGAAATATCGACCCCGGCATCGGCTGCAAACCTTGCCAGAAGCTCATCAATCGGTGCCCGCTGGCAAATGACCGACCATCGCGGCAGTTTATCCGGGCGCTCTATCCTGTTTATTTGAGGGCTAAGCACACCCTCAGTCAGTTTCTCTGAACCACGGCTCAATACTGAACGCAATTGCCATTCGTCTAAGCCCATTGAGACTTCGGGTTCCGCAGACTGTGCCCATAAATCTTGGGGAATGTCCTTGTCGGCGTTGCAAAGCGAAAGGATATTTCTGGTTATAGATTCGGCAGCTATGAAGTAGGAATCCCGCTGGATTGTTAGGACCAAATCCCTCTCGGGGCCCACCGCCTCCGAAAGGGCAATAGCCTGGTAAGCCCTCATTCTCGCTTTCAGGTATTGGCCACTCCTTAATTCAAGCATACCGAGATGATAGTTGGCGAGCATTCTGACAATAGGTGAGCGACTCTTAAGAAGGGTTCTCAGCGAGCCGATTGCCTCATCAACGACGCCGGCTTTTCCTCTACACAAAGCCATCTTCAGCCGAAGGTAATCTCTCAATAACTCCTGGTCACCTTCGGATGGAATACCCTGACAAAGCTGGCTATAGGCGGTGTATGCCTTGTCATACTCTTTCTGAAAATAAAACGCCTCCGCAACCTTCAAAGACAACGACTGCGTCAATTGCTCTTTTGTTTCTATTTTTCCCGTTGTCTCTGATGTCAGCGAAGAACTGTCGCCCGCCGGTCGAATAGCAGGAGCTTGTTGTATAGCCGGTGATACTCTATTATTAGCAGCAGGTCCGTTTGCAGTTGTAAGCAGCGCAAATAACAGCGCTGCCGCGATAGCTATAATGCTGCTGGCAAGGATTTTCTGGAAGAGCGAGAACCGCTTCTGTAACATTGCTATTGGCCGAATTTGCTCTGCGGCTTGACTGTCTTTGCTTGATGTAGCTTGAGTGTAACCTTCGAGCAGCTTATAGAAATCCTCATTTCCGGCAAACACTTCGCGCTCGGAGGGCACCTGGTGAATCTGCTGTTCGAGCACACCTTGCCCCGATAGGGCTTTGGAATTGCCCTTTTCCAGGACGGCCTGTTTGTCTTTTTTTGACGCCATAGATTGAATGCTCGCCACAAGCACAGCCCGATAAATCGCAGCCGGGCGCGTGTGGTCGAAAAATTCCTAAAAAGGCACACCGCAGAGATGAGCAATACTTGTGCCATTCTTCGATTTATGACGTTTATATGGGCTTTTGAACCATTTTTGCCCAAAAGAACGACTTGCTATGTCCAGACATGATGCAAAGATTACAAAACAACGTCAGGATTCTATACGAGCCGAAAGATTTTCTGACAAAAATTGCTTCTTTAGAATTGCTATCTGTGTAAATGGTAGGGATTTAGCGAAGATAACGGTAAGCACGGTTCAGGACTCGAAAACTTAGGTTTGTTCAGTAAAATGACTTGGTTTTATGGGTTAAATTGCCCAGATTAACACTATAAAAGCTGCGTAACAGTGTAAATAAAGGGGTCTGGAGGACAAATTTATGCTTGTGTTTCGACACTTGGTGAAGCGATAAAATGGCGAAAAAATGACATAAGTGCATTAGTGACAAGAGATTAGGGGCAAAAATGAGAAATTGCGGAAAATGGTGTTTTTTTGAACTTTTTGAACGGTTTTTGATACTTTTTGATATAAATTGACCACAGATTACGCAGATTTGCACTGAAATTTGACCACCCTCAAAATCAGGGCAAAAATAAGGGTCGAAAAGTCAAGGGGGAAAATTCAAAGAAATGAAAAAAATTTTAGCCACGAAGGCACAAAGACACTAAACCACAGATTTTTTAACCACGAATTCACACGAATATATACAAATTTTTCAGACACGGATTGACCCGCCAGTCAACGAAGGGCAGACGAGAAACGAACCACGAATTTCCACAAATGAACACGAAGACTCAAAGGCACAAAGGTAACCACGGATTACGCAGATTACACGGATTCAATTAGCCAGCTTGGTGTTCTCGGCGAAGCATGCTCTCAAAGCAAGCTTTTTCGCAAACTTCCGCCTTCGTCCACAAGTTGCAAACAAGACAGTGCAACTTCTTTAAAGCTGGCCGACGAGAACAACTTTAGATTCAGTTAGACACGGGTTGACACAGATTTACACTGCTAAGTCAGCCACAAAAAATCTGCCCTGAGCAAAGCCGAAGGGGCACAAAGATACAAAGAACAACAGATGACAAAAAGCAGACAACGGAGGACAGACGAGAAACAAACCACGAATTCACACAAATGGACACGAAGACTCATAGGCAAAAAGGTAACCACGGATTACGCAGATTACACGGATTCAATTAAACGCGGATTAACACGGTATTTTGCTTTGCCACAGAGAACCCTTCGACTGCGCTCAGGGCAGGCTCCGAGACCACAGAGAAAAGATAAAAGAGATTGAACTACAGATTTCTCGGCGCGGCCTTTGGCCGCAACCAAAAAAATTAGACACGGATGGACACTGATTTA
>CAZKOQ010000118.1:0-9001 GCA_964554425.1 uncultured Pirellulales bacterium
CGTTGCCGGTTGGCCAGACCCAGTGCCAGTCATAATGCAAATTTTTGCGCATCAACGGCTCCATTGGGGCCGGGCCGCACCATAGGTTATAGTCAACAGATGGGGGGATGGGCTGCGGGCCGGAGACCTTTCCAATACTATCACGGCGGACGTAAATAATGCCACGGACAAACAGAATCTTGCCGAGGTTACCCTGCTGGATGTATTTGACGGCTTCTTGAAGACCCTCATCTGAGCGGCGCTGAGTTCCCGATTGGACGATTCGATTGTATTTGCGGGCGGCCTCGACCATTTTTCGGCCTTCCCAGATATTGTGTGAGACCGGCTTTTCGACATATACATTCTTGCCCGCCTGACAGGCCCAGACGGTAACCAGTGCGTGCCAGTGATTGGGAGTGGCGGTCGAGACCGCATCAATACTTTTATCTTCGAGCAGTTTGCGACAATCATTATAGGTGTCAACTTTTTCGTTGCGGTCGGCAAATTTTTTCTCCTCGCGGCTAAGGAAGCTTTTATCTGCATCACAGATAGCCACGACACGAACACCGGGTATTTCGCGTAACCAGTTGATATGATTAGCGCCCTGGCCGCCGATGCCGATTACGGCAGCGCGAATATCATCGTTCGCTCCGCGGGCGCGGGAAAAAGGAACCGCAAGAGCGACACAAGAGGCGAGCGAACCTTTCAAAAAATTGCGGCGTGTGATACGTTTCATAGATTCAGTCCTTCATTTTGAGTTTTCTTTTAACCAAGTGCCCACGGCTTTCGATATTCGTAATGGAGCAGGTCATTGGCCTTCTTGTTATTAGTAATCTTTTCATTTTTCGGGTCCCATTCGATTCGGGACTTGGTGGCTAATGCTATATTAGCAAGGTGCGCGAAGGTTGTCGAGCGGTGGCCGGTCTCCATATCGCAATTGGTTGGCTTTCGTGTCTTGATACAATCCAGGAAATTTCGAATATGCTGTGAGGTAAGGTCACCATCCAGCCCTTTTTCTTCGAGTGGCTCGATTCTGGGCTTACTATCCTGAAATTGGCCGAATCTTGAAGGGATAATTTTGAAACCTGCGCCCTCTTCGCCGACATAGAGATTTCCAAGCGTGGCTCGGAATTCTATTTCGCCATCGAGCAGGACGGGGCCTGCGCTTGCCTCATACTGGCCAAAGATAATAAGCGCACCAGAGGGCAGCTCAAAAATCACCTCCATTGTGTCCGGAACTGTGCGGTCATCTTCGACTGCGAATCTTCCGCCGTGGGCCGAGATAGATATGGGTGCTTTCTCACCCAAAGCCCACCGCATTGCATCACAATAATGCACGCCCCAGTTAGCTATTTGCGATGAATATGCCTGCCACCAGCGAAATTTGTATAAGGCGATGTTGTCTTTATAAGGGCGCTGTGGGGCGGGGCCAAGCCACATATCCCAGTCAAGTCCCTGCGGCGGAGCTGTATCAGGGAACCTACCTATGCCGGCGGGATACATATCGCTTATACGGTAGGCCCTTGCGATAGTTACCTTGCCGATCTTTCCTGACTGGATGTGCTCGACCATTTGCCTGTATGAATTCGATGAGCGGCGGTGAAGGCCAACCTGCACGACGCGGTTATAGCGATTTGCGGCCTCGACCATTTTTCGGCCCTCAAATATGGTCAGTGACAGCGGCTTTTCGACATAGACATCCTTTTGGGCCTGGCAGGACATAATGGTCTGGAGGGCGTGCCAATGGTCGGGTGTTGCAATAACCACGGCATCAATGTCTTTGCGGTCGAGGATGCGACGAAAGTCCTTATACCGTGCAACGTCGTCGGGCAGCTTTTCCGTCATTTTGGGGATTCTGTCACCTATGGAATCTATCAATTTTTTGTCCACTTTAGAATAATCCCTTGCAAGGTAAGGCTCGTACGCATCGCAAAGAGCGGCTACTTCGACATCACTTTGCGTCAGAAAGGACTGAAGAAGCTGCGTCCCACGGTTGCCCACACCGATAAAACCTACGCGAATTTTTTCGTTAGAACCGAGGACAGAGCGAATCAATGGGGCGCCAGCGAGATTCAAACCCAACGCAACGGATGCTGCTGTTTTTGTCGAACTTTTTAAGAATCTTCGTCTTGTGGTCTTTGGTTGATTTGTAATCATTTGCCACCTCAAAAATCATCCTGTCTGAGCATATTTGAAGGCATTCTTAAAATTTACTTCAATTGCGATATGCCAGTATGTGAATTTATCCATATTATTTTCTACTACGTGAATATATAGTGCAAGTATTTATTTAGGGATTTTGTGCGGATGTTGAAGAGGTTTTGCAGAAAAGACAGTATCAAGAGGGAATGACAAAACGAGCAATTAGCAGGTTTTTACTAAAACGACAACCACAAGCTAATTAGCAGGCTGAACAGTCAACAAAGCGGCAGGTTTGTCATCGACGAATTCAAAAATTTCTTTGAGGCCGGCTACTGCAAAAATGCACTTGGTTACGGAGGCGACATTGCATAGGATAAGACGACGGCCATGCTTTTTCAGCATGTCTCGCAATATGATGAGATTGCCTATGCTTGAGGAAGTTATTACCTCGACTTTAGTAAAGTCGATAATGACATCAAAATCGCTCTTTTTGCTGATGCGCTCGTTGACCGCTTCAAGCTCAACAGCTATCATCGGTTCCCTTGGCGGCAGCTCGACAAGCATCACATCCTCGGAAATATTCTGAATCGGCATTTTGGCTCCTTTCGTCAGATAATAGAACCGGGGCGCCTAAAATTTTTATCGGAATAAATCGTGCCCTGGTTAAGCAAAAAAGTCAAAGTTTAGAATCTGCCGACAAAAAATTGGTAGTAATTACATCTCATAAAAGGCCTTGCGAGGAGCTATTAGTCTTCTTATTTAAAGACCCCCGTCTTCACAGGATTTTCTCTGAACCGATTGTCTCATTCAATTTTGAGCGGCTCGCCAAGGGCATTGAGGGGCTGCTCAATAGTCAGTTTTGGGCTGAGAGCGGCAGCAAGGTCGGGGAGGTCGTAAGTGGTCAGGGCAGCGTGGACAGTATTAGTAAGCTGATTGTTAGAAAGGCCAAGCTCAATTACATTTGACCAGGAGACAAGCGGATGGACAAGTTTAACCGAAGCAAACATATCAGGTTCGAGGGCTGCGGCGTGGAGGGCCGGGACGCCAAGGTGACCAATTGCCACTAAATCCATCTTCGCAGGATGCGTTTGTTTCAAGAAACGCGCACATAAAAGAATATCTTCTGCGCGCATGCCGACGTAGGAACGGCCAAGCAGATAGGCAAAGTAAAAGTCCTGGCCATCGGGGCCGAATTGAGGCGTAAAATATGCTTGATTGGACTGCTGGGTTTCGCCTGTGCCCCGCAGGTCAACGGCCAGCACCACGCTTCCTGCAATAACAAGTTTTTCAATTGGTCCGCCTTCATTTGCATCTGCGGATTTGCCTTTTTCGTTAAGATAAAGGACTGAAGTGCCGGATTTCATCGACTTAGGAGTGAACAGCAAAGCCGGCAAGAGGACACCTTCTTCGGGCCTGAAAATTAGCTTTTCGATACTATATGCAGTGCGGTCTATGACGCCGACCTTTTCAACTTTTGGTTCCGGCAATTCTGCGAGTGTGCGGATTCCGGCGAGCTTGCGGACGCGAGCGAGCAAGTCTGCTCTCTCTTTGGTAGTCCACAACTTGCGGCGCTGGGCGGCAAGCTCCTTTTCAAAATCCCTATTTAAGTCGTAAGCTGACCTTGCCTCTTCTAATAGCATCACCTGGCCTTGTGGAGTGCACTGGATTTCTTTTTCGGTGAGCAGGACGATATTCGGCTCGGTGATGGGCTGGTCTTTATCCAGCAGCCAGCGCATCATCCAGCGGACGGTGGCTTCGCGCAAGGGCTGGTGGTAGCCGTGGTCGCCATCGTGCTCGATAAGCTCAATTCGCTCTGAAAAACCCAGCCGGCTATATAAACGCTTGGCGTAGCGGAATGAAGACCAGACGCCATTGATATCAAAAAAGTCCTGTGTTGTGGCACAAATAAGAATCGGGGTAGGGGCAAACATCGTCAGATAATTGGCGTGGTCCATCCCGAAGGCCAACTGGCCGTAAATATTTTGTTCGGCGTCTTGCGGGCCGATTGTCGATAACAGACGTTCGAAGCCGGTTATGTAACACGCCGGCGAGGCGGCTTTGATGCGGTCATCAAGGGCCATAAGATACGAGGTCTGTGTGCCTCCGCCGCTAAGGCCCATACAGCCGATTCGGTTCAGGTCGATGTCAGGGCGTGATTGAAGATAATCAATGGCCCGCATTCCATCCCAGATTTCGAAACGAGCGGTGTTTCTGCCAAGCAGGATGCTGCCGACTGCAATCATAGTGTGGGCCGTTGTGCCCCACAACTGCGGCCATTTCGAGAGCAGTTGGCCACGCTCGCCCTGCTCGATGGGGTCGAATACAAAGACAGCAATTCCGTTGAGGGCTGATAAAACAGCTATCATCTGGTAACCCTTTCCCGCCTTGGCCTCAAACGAATGGCCAACCGGTTCGAGCACAGCGGGGTATGGCGGCTTGAAGCGGTCCGAGTCCGGTAGAAACAAAGCTGCTGTTACATAATGCTTTGGCTGGCTCTCAAAAATGATTTTTTCGACGCGGTAGCCAGTGCGGTGGACTATACCTGTCAGTTGCGGATTGAGCGGCGTTCGCGGAGGGAAGCCGCCTATGGCTTCGATGAATTTCCCGCGAAGCTCGGTCTGGTATTCAACTATCTGCTGTGGGGTTTTAAGCTGCTCGTAATGTTTCTTCCAATTCTCAAGACTTTGCTGGACCTGTCGCATCAGGTATTGTTTGGTCATATCATTAGGTTTGACACCATCAATCGTGTCGGGCAAGACACGAAGGTCATTGTTAGCTGATACCATGTTATTGATTCCGAGGGACACACACGCAAGCATTATGATTATTTTTCTTCGACTCATATTAACCTCCGATTTCAGGGACAATTGGCTCCCAACGGACCTTTGCGGCGCCGAGAAGCGTGCCTGTGGCATAAGCCAAATCGACAATCGCTATTTGATACTCTGCCAATGCGAGGATTTCGGAGCTCTGGGCATCGGCAAATTTTGTCTGGGCGTCAAAGACATCGGTGGTTGTTCTCAGGCCAAGCTCAAACTGATGCTTTTCCGCCTGGTAAAGCCGGCCATCAAGGATTGCCCTCTGCCTGCTGGCAAGGATGCGCTGCCAGTTGGCCTCAAGCTGGTCGATAGCGTTCAGCACTTCCATTTCGATAAGTGTAGAGCGATTTTCACGACTGGCCAAACGCTGCTTTCGCTGATAAAAGGCCTGGCGCAGCCGGCTTTTTGCGGCCTCATTACCCAGCGGTACCAACAACTGCAGCCCGAACTGGTGGTCCTCAAACCTTTTGTCGTAAAGCAGGTCGAATGAGTCATCTTCGGTGGGGCCTAATCCGCTTATGTTATAAGTGTAATCCATTGTTACTAATGGGAGGGCCTGGTTGTGCATATAATCAATCGAGCTTATGTCTTCAGCGATTTGAAGCTCCAGCTCAAGCATTTCCATACGATTCTCGACGGCTATTTGCACTAATTGTTTTTTCTCTAATTCGTAACGGAGAGGGTCAGGTTCGGTAGCCGGTATGAGGACGGTGGGTGTCTGAATATCCAGGGCCGGTTTATTAAGCACACGCTTTAGCTCACGCTGTCGGTCGCGGAGGTTATTTTCAGCCACGATAATGGCTTCGAGACGCTCGGCGACGCCGGCCTCGGCTCGCGTAACTTCGATGGGCGCTCTTTCGCCGGAATTGACAAAACGCCGGGCCTGCTGAAGCTGCGCTTCGGCCAAGTCATACTGCTGCCTGCGGACATCCAGCTCTCTTCTGGCCGCATAGAGCCGCCAATAGACACGGTCTATGGAGGCAAGGATGCGAATGAGTTCGAGCTTGGTTCGGGCGTCGGTTATCTGACGCTCGTATTCGGCGATGCGGATTGCGTGGGTGTTGGCTCTCGTGCCGGCGCCGCGTAGGAGCGGCTGACTGATAGAAAGCGTAGCATCCGAATTATAAGAAGGATTGAAGGTCGGGTAAGTCACATTTGTCTTGGTGCGTCTGTCAGCCAAATCAAAAGTAATAGTGCCGCCGGTTTGAAGAGGAACCTGAACGCCAAAATCCATACTTGAAGCATCCACCTGTGAACCAACAAGGTCAAACTGTGTCGCAACCGGATTATCGGTTTTGACATAAGCAAGATTGGAGAAGAAGGCGGCCTCAAAACGGGCCTCCTCTTCACTGATGCGCTGGGCTGCAATGGTGGGGCTGATGAGCTGGACTTTCAATTCGAGGTTATTTTCCATTGCCAGGGTCCGGCACTGCTCCAGAGTTAGTTCGAGCTGGTCCGGAGCCGCCAGATTCGGGTCGGGTCGATTCGGCTCATCGTTCTTTGCCGGCTGCAATTGCAGCGTCTCGACCTCCCGAAGTTTTTGCGGCGGAACCGTTACCTTGTAAAATTTTTCATCACCTGGAAATAGCTCACAACCGGGCAGCAACAAAAGTGCACAAGTCACAAGAGCACAAGCCGTAAGTGCAAAAGCTGGAGAAAGGGAGCGGCTAAATGAGAGTTTTTTACTCATGTCTTAGTGCCTCAATAGGGTCAAGCCGGGCGGCTTTAATTGCAGGAAACATTCCGAAAAAAATACCTACACAACCAGCAAAACCAAACGAAAGGGCTATCGCCCATAAAGGGATGTGGGTTTTTTCCAGAACGGGATTTATTCCCGATATTATAAGCGTCAGGCACTGTCCGATGCCGACACCGACAAGTCCGCCGACAAAACACAGGACCACGGCCTCAACGAGGAACTGGGTCAGTATTGCGGACTTTTTCGCACCGACTGCCTTTCGCAGACCGATTTCTCTGGTGCGCTCGGATACCGAGACGAGCATAATGTTCATAATTCCAACGCCGCCAACCAATAAAGAAATTCCAACGATACCGCCGGCGACGAGTTTTATGACAAGAGCAATCTCATTGAACTTCTCCAAAGCGCTCTTGAGCGACTCGACGCGGAAGGTATCGGGTTGTGTCGGTTTGATGTTGCGTGTTCTGCGGAGGAAAAATGCTATTTCTGCCTCGGCTTCTTCAAGAACTTCGGGGGATTTGCTGGCTGCAAAGGCCCAGATTCCCGGCTCACCAAGCTTGAAGACGGTGCGAAATGGGATGAAGACTTCGTAGTAGTCCTCACTACCTTGGCCGAAATTGAAATCCGGTCGTCTCGCAATAACGCCTACAATGCAGAAGGTATAATGGCCTATGAGGATGTATTGGCCGATACAATCGCGGTCGAGGCGAAGCTCATCGCGGAGTTTTGGGTCAACAAGGCACACTTGCCTAACCTGCATGTCATCAATGACAGAAAAATTTCGACCGAGAATAACCGGTCGGTTTTCAATCTGGTGGTAGGCGGGCTCGATGCCGACGACATCGACGTTCTCGACAGACCTTTCGGCAAATCGGGCCGTGTGGCTTCCAACCGAACCTATCCGGCTAAAGCGGGCAACCGAAGGACAGTGTTCAAGCATACCATCAAAATTTTCGGGCAAGAACCGGATGGTCCACCAGGATGCGTGGCGTAATGGGCCTTTGTCGGGCACTCTTGGTGCAATAAATATTGTGTTAGTGCCGAAGGATTCGACCTGGCTGAGGACCTTATCCTGCAAACCGGTGAGCGCAGCGATAACAGCGGTTACGGAGGCGACGCCAATTATGATACCGATGGTCGTTAGGATTGAGCGTGTTTTGTTCAGCCAGATTTGTCCGAGTGCAAGATAGACACTTTGATAAAACAACTGGAAAAAGGAGATAGGCAGTGATAATACAGATTTCATACCTTGCCCTCCTGCGGACGGTCCTGGGCGGCGAAGTGAAATACCGGGTCTTGCTCGACGGGGAGGTCACTATGAATCAGGCCATCTCTCATCCGAATTATCCTTTTTGCGTGGCAGGCCACGCTTTCCTCATGGGTTACGATAATGATAGTTTGTCCCTCACGATGAAGCTGGTCAAAGAGACCAAGTATGTCCTCGCTTGTTTTGCTGTCGAGATTGCCGGTTGGCTCATCTGCCAGCAGGATACTTGGATTGCAGACAAGTGCGCGGGCGATGGCGACACGTTGTTTTTCACCGCCTGAGAGCTGATTGGGCTTGTGCTTGATGCGGTCTGATAGGCCGACACGCTCAAGCACACCTCTGGCGCGTTTGTGGCGTGACCACCAGCCACCACGTGAATAAATCAGAGGGACCTCAACATTTTTAAGGGCGTTTAGCTGGCCAAGCAGCTCAAATGACTGGAAGACAAATCCGATGCGCTCATTGCGGATGTAAGCAAGGCGGGCATCGTTTAGTTTAGTTGTATCCTGATCATCCAGCTCGTAAGAGCCAGATGTGGCACGGTCGAGGCAGCCCAGCACGTTCATAAGGGTGCTTTTGCCCGAGCCGGAAGGACCCATCACGGCGACATATTCGTTTGCCGTCAATGTAAGGTCAATCCCATCAAGGGCACGGATACACTCGACGCCGACCTTATAAAAGCGGGTAAGATTCTGGAGTTTAATTATCACCTTTTTGGTCATTTGAGTCTTTGGGTTTGTTGGCATCGGTTTTTGATTTAGCGCGAGCGGCGGCTTTCTTTTTCTCAACTTCGCGCTCGTCTTGAATCTTCTGGTCGTGCTTAATATTTTCAAGCACCTTATACGGTCCTACGATAACCCTATCGTTTTCTGTTACGCCGGCCGATATTATGGTGTGGGTCAGGTCGCTCTGGCCGATTTTGATAGGAGTTACTGCCGCCTTGCCATCAATATAACGATAAACCACTGTTGCAAAGGATTTGGACTTATCGACATAAGGGGAATTCTCGCGGATTTCCAGAGGCAAGGAGTCAGTTTCACGGCCCAGGACGGCCTGAGTGGGCAGCTTCAAGATATTTTCGTGTTTACGCGTTTC
>CAZKOQ010000119.1:0-8506 GCA_964554425.1 uncultured Pirellulales bacterium
GAAAGAGCCGTTTGTTTATCGGCTTCAATTGCTGCGCGAAGTTGAATTTCTTTTTCTCCGTTGCCTTTTAATACGGCGGCTTTATCGTCGAATCCCTTTGCTAACTTTTCGCGCTCACTTAAATTAAATTCAGCATCCAGCGAAGCCAAACTTTCGGCGTATTTTTTACGATCGGCGGAGGCTTTTTCATTCGCTTTTTTTGTTTCCTCAACTATCTTTTCATTTTTAGCGCGTTCGGTTTCGATTTCCTTTGCGGCGGTTTCGGTTTTTGAATCTAAAACTTTGCCTTGCAAATCTTGAATTTCGCGGCTTAAAGCAATTTGATCTTTTGCGCTGGCTTTTGCCGCAACGGCTAATTTTAATTGTGCTTGTAATTGTAAAATCAATTTGTTTGTTGAGTCCTCGAAGCTTTTTGCTTTTGCTTTTTCAAGTTCAACCGTATTTTTTCCCGCTGCCGAAGCTAATTTAATTTCGCGGTCGTAAGTTGCGCCCACAATGGTGGAATATCTTTCGTAAGCATCCCGCGCAAAATTAATTGCATCGGCTTGTTTTTTATATTGTTCGGCTGCTAAAGTTGTGGCGCGTGTTTGTTCGCTTGTTAAACCGAGAAAATCCGTTATTGAGTTTTTAATATCGTCAAAATAAACAATTAACCCCGCAATTGCACCAACTAAAAGTAAAACGCCGCCCGTTGCAATTGCCCACGCTTGCGCCGAAGTAACGCCGAAAAACTTTGTAATTCCCGTTAATACAGTTGTTCCAAAAGCTAAAATAGAATTTCCAGCAATTAAACTTTTTTGAGCGATTGCAGCGAAAGTATCGGCAATTGCGCCCTTTTCTTTTACGATGTTTGCGATTTGTTGACCGATTGCAAGGGCTTTCGTGCTTTGTGCGAGTGCTTCAGTAACGTTTTTATTTTCACTAAATGCAAGCGTTACCAATTGCGAAGCCGAAGCCGCCGCGCCCGCCGTTGCAATGGTATCTTCGAAAGTTCTTTTCGCTGGGTTCTTCGGTTCTTTGTTTCCGAATTCGTCTAGCTTCCCTTCTAATTGTCCAATCGCTAAACCTAAATTATCCGCTTCGTCTTTTGCCTGTTTAAATTCAATTGAATCGACATTTGTTGTTTGAATTACTTTTTGTAAATCGCCCAACTTCGCGCGCATACCCTCTAAAGTATTCCCGTAATTCCCTACGTTTTGCGTTCCTACGCTTATTCCCGAATTAAATAATAAAATCCCTTGCTTTGCCTGATCGACTTGTTTTTTTGCGTTAAAATACGCCTCTGTAAATTCGGTCGTACCATCTGCATTTTGTTGAAGCGTTCCCGTTAAATTTTTTAACTCAACTTCGGCTAATTGAAAGTTTCTTAATAACTGTTCGTAGCTTCCAGCGTTCGCGTTTACCGCTTGCGCTTGCACTAATAATTGACGTTCGTTATTTGCAATTTCTTTAGTAAGAAATTTTATTTCCGTTGCCGTTTTTACATAAGCATCTGTAACCTCTCCTTCGCTTTTTAATAATTCGGCGTTCGCGGTTTTTAATCCAGCAACTTGATTTTTTAGATCAGCCGTTTTTTTAATTACGTCCTCACTCTTAAATTGAATATCTAATATTAAAGTTTGCGTTTCTGCCATTTTTTATTTTTTTAAATTATCCAATTCGTAATAACTCAACCGAAGTCGATTCCTTCGAGCTGGTAAAATCTTTGATTTCCTGAACGTAATAAAACCCCGAAGGATTTTCTAAATAAATAGGAATCGAAAAGTCGAAATCTTGAATATCAAATTCAGTTAAACGAAATTCCAATTCAATTTTTAAAATGTTATCCGTGATTCCGTTAAACAAACTTTTATAAAATCGATTGTATAAATATCCCCAATCAAAATTGAAATCTTGAAAACTTTGTGCTTCAAAACCTAAAAATGGAATATTGAAATTTATTATAACATTTGATTCTCCAAAACTTGAATAAATCAATTGTGTATCTTTTGTAAATAAAAAAGCTATTCGAGGTTTATTATTAAATGCGAGCGCGCTGGTATAGCTATACTCTGAATCTAAATCATTCGAAGCAATATAATTATCTAAAAAAATTGTGTTAAATGGTTTATTTAATATCCTCGTTGTGGTTGAATAATTAAATTCGCTTTTTACATAATCAATTTCTTTCGGTAAACTTTGATTTTCAATATCAATTTCATAACTAAATAAATCTCCATCAGGCAAATATTGAAAATAATTTTTTTGCCCGTAACCGTCAATTTTAAAAGTATAGTTTATTTCACTTGATAAATCAATTTTACTTTGCCACTCTTTAGCAATTGTTTTATTTTCATTCAATTCATTTATCATCATTAAACGAATTTCTTTTGTGTATTCGTTAACAATTGGAATAATCCCGAATAAATTTGATATTTCTTTTATAAACTTTGCACACGTCCAATTCGGCAAATTTGCCTGAATATTAAATAAACGATTGAAATGAGAAGTTTGAGCGTTTAATATTTCTTCGATATTTAAACTCAAACTATTTACGTCTAAATTTGTATGTGTCGCACCTAAATTTATACTATAATATTCTAAATAAAGATAAATAGAAGTATTCTCTGAACCCGTTATATTAGGGTTTAAAGTTGTTTCAACAAAAGCCGTAAACGGAACATTTAAAACCAATTCATTAGCATAACTGCCACTAAAAGAAAATCCAATTGATTCTTCTGCTAATATTGAAATTTCATTATTTAATGTTTGAACGGCTTTAATTTTAAATCCAGCCGAAACAGTATCTCCAATAGTAACAGGCGAAATAGTTATATCATAATTCAATACAACTTTATAAGTTCCGGGAATTTGTAAATAATAATCCTGCCCGTTCGTTACGTTCCATTTATCCACAAAAACACCGCCCGTTGTGTTTTCTATAACATCATAAAAATTATAAACATTTGACGCGCTCCCCGTAGTTGGCAATAAAACGGGCGTGTTTGTTATAAAATTGCATTTTAATTCATCAATACTTCTTGAATTTACATTGCACGCAACGGCTGGCATTACTAAATTTTCAAAGAAATTTTCATTATAAATTGAACCCGTAAAAGTATACCCAAAAAGCAAACTAATTTTTTGAAATAAATATTTAACAAAAACCGAAGGAACTATTCCATAACAAAACAACGAACCATTAAAGCCGGTTTGGTAACCTGAATCGTGAATCCCGTAAATATAACCGTCCTCGTAAGTATTACCGATTGTATTGATCATTTCGGCTTTTGTCCATACGTGATCGAGTTCGCTTAAATCAATTTCGCGCAAATTTGTTTTTTTAATTAAATCAAAGAAAACCGCGTTATCTGAGTTAATCATTACTTCTAAACGTTCACTCAAACTTTCAAAACTAAATTGCGCCGCGCTCATTATTTCGATTCCATTTGCAGAAACCGAACCCAATTGTTTAATATATTTCTTAGTGGAATTATCGCTCCCTTGAACCATTCCGATTGCGGCTAAATTTTTCGCCGTTGCGGGTAAATTCAGTTTATTTGTAAAACTCGATTGACGTTCCAGCGTTCCGATATTCGCCACGCGCTTAGTTGTGGAAATAACCGTTCCCGAATCTAAATCTAAAGCCGTTTCCCCGATTTTAATTACTTGGTTCATTACGCGTATTGATTAAAAAATTTCGGTTTAACAAATGTTAACTCAACATTGAAATAATCATCTTTCGAAGAACGAATGTTAAATGTACCCGGCTCAACTATTACCCCGATCCATTTCGAAAATTCTTCATTGTACCAATAAACTTTAGGGGACGTGGTTAAAATCTTTAACCCCTCCGCTTCATTTTTTGTTAAGGTATCCGAACCAACTTGAACCGCTGGCGAAACATTTTTAAAAGTTACATTTTCGAAATCCGATATTCCCGAAATCGTGTCAAAATAACTTTCGTAGTTATTCCCGTTTTCAACTTTTAACGCTTCATAGATTTTATGCTCAAATAACCAATAATCCCAACCGCCTAAGGTATTAAGCCACCGAACATAAAAAGTGTTACAGGATTGCTCTAAAGCGCGTTTAACGTTCAATGTAATCGGGGCGAAGGCATCCAAAAACAAACCCGATTCGGTACGCCCAAATCGAATTTCAATTTTTCTTGCATTTTCAACAAAAAATAATGTAGTAGGATCACTTAATATTAATGCTATGTCAAGCCTTGCTAAACAAATAAAATCAGAAAAAACAAATGGATCGCTAATATAAGTGTCTACCGTTCCATCGGCTTGAGTTACTTTATATCGAACAAAATAATTACCCAAACTAACATTCATTGTTGAGTTACCCAAAAAAGAAAGCGTATAAGGGAAACCGAAGAAATAAACAGGGTTTTCGAATTGCGTTATAAACTTAGGCATCAATTCGGGATAAACAATGGTTCCCGCCGTGTTTCCAAAATATTCGTTATAATAACCGTTATTCGGGTCCCCGATTTGAAACGCTCCATTAATACAATAAACAACTTCTTCGGCATCAGGAAAACTATTTGAGCTTCCTATCCAGCTTTCACGAATTGAAAAATAAAAGCCCGTAGATAAATTGAATTCATCGTTTAAAATGTAGCCCGGCGAAATAGGTTCCGTATAATTTAAGTTTAAGAAACTTCGCAAAGCCCCCGAAATTTCCGCACGCATAAATCCGTTTTTATCGGGCGTAAATCGCAAATCTCGATAAATTAAATTTGTTTGATTTTCGGTAATTCTTAAAGTAATATAAAAGTTTAACCGCGAATAAAAGTTAATTGCAGCTAAAAAAAACGGGCTAAACATTGACCACGTTTTGTTAAACGTAGCGTATAAAACCCCGCTTTGTGGTCCAATGTGCAAAATAGTATGATCAACCCCAATTGCAGAATTTTCCGCAATTACCTGAATAACCGCCCCAACTTCAAAGCCCGGTATTATATCATATTCGCCAAAAATAACAATGCCGCACGGAATCGCAACATAAGTTCCATTCCAAATACTTTGTGCGGTGTTATCTTCGTAATCCTTTCTTCGCATTTCAATTACAACGGGATTGAATGCCGCAACTACCTTAACATCAATATTTGTTTCCCCTCCTGTTGGCGGCAAAACAATAAAGCGTGTAAATGTTGGCGGGTATAAAATAAATATTAATGTATTTATCGTAACATTAATACCCGTTATATCAATTATTTCGGCTTCAATATAATTGTTTGTTGCGTATAAAACCCATATTGTATCGCCTACGTTTAAATCGCCTACATTTATAACAGTAAATTGAAAGTAAGCGGGAAAGGCGGTACTTTGAACAAAGTTTACCGATTCTCTTTTTCCTTTTTGATAAAGTATTGAATTAATATTGGTTATTATTTCAGTTGCCATAAATTTCTGTTTTTGCGCTTTTTACAAAATCCAAAATTAATCTTTTACTTAATTCTTTTATTCGCCCGTCATTGATAACTGAATTTATTATCCCCGTTGGCTTATTCATTCCCTTGAAATTAGTTCCCGTTCTATGCAATAAATCGCCCTGTCTATGGATTTTTCGCGCGATTAAAAACGCTAAAGTTTCTTTTTTAATATTATCGCGGGGAATTATTCCTTTGTCATTAATCCATTTTAAAATTATTCCTTTTAAACTACCATTCCCGCCACCCGAAGTAGGTTTTCGCCCGTATTCTAAACCGAATATAAAAGCACGCCCATAAAGTTTATAAGAGTTTAAAGTATAAACCGATTGTAAACTTTCTTTTGTTTTTCCGCTGGCAGTTGTTCCCGCCGCATCTAAACTTTTACGTAAATCCGAAATTAACTTTTTATCGAATTCATCAAGCGTTTTTTTATCCAGCGATAAACTCATTTTAATCTAATAAAATAGTTAAACAATTTTCAAAAGTAAATTGCATCGAATCGGGATTTGTAACCGTTACCGAACGCGTCCCAATTAAAGCCGCAATATTTACCGAAATGTTTATTTCTATTTCAGTTTCGGAAATGAAATCGGTTGAATTGATTGTAATTAAAGTTCCGTTTATTGAAATACTTGCACCGTCAACAAAACCGCTTCCATTAATTGTAAAAGTTAATGTTTGCCCCTGATAAATCGAAGTTCCAACGATTGAACTAATAACAGGATTTGAATAATAAAATGGAGCTTGTGGACAAATTGCTTCTTCGGGTTTTAATTTTACTTGAAATTGCAAAACAACGCCCGTTAAATTTTGATCTAAGAAATTAAAAACATCATTCAAAGAAACTTCATAAACTTCGAAAACTTCGGGATGAGAAATTAAATTCGTAATAAATTGATAAGCAATTAAACGCCGCGTTTCAATTATTTCGTTATGTTGTTCCTGTGTGAATTCAGGTTGGGACTTATCGCAAAATAAAATGATAGGTTGGTATTGTTCTTTAATCTGCGCGTATTTCGAATCTCGAATAAATTTAAAATCAATCGGTTGATCCATAAACACGCAAGGCAAAACAACATTATCGGCCTGAACGTTTTGAAGCCACTTCGGACCCGAATAAAACAAGCCCGCGCCCATAATCGGATTCGAACAACTTTTTAAAATTTCAACTATTCTCATTTGATTATTTTTTATGTTTTCGTTCGTGTTCTTGCATTATTAACTTTTCGTAACGCTGGTTAAACTTTCGTAATTCGGATCGCATTTTAAAAGTTAAATTAACCTCATACATCGTTAAATCCATTACCGCGCTAAACTTCAACGGGTCCCCCTCTGAGAGCGAATAAATCGTGCCGAATTTACCAAATTTTTCCAACTGCTTAATTCCAGCGCGGGTTTCGAGTTCGGAATAGCCTTCATTGCTTCCCGTTGTTTTTGAACTGAAATTTGCAATTTGTTCAAAAAAAAAGCGGAAACAGGATAAGCAATATAAACGGGCATATTCATTACTTCATTATTCGCGATATCTTCGATTTCTTTTCGGGCTTCGATTTCGCGGTTTTTAAACTTTCCTTTATAAATCATTGCCGCCAACATCAAAGGAATTTTTTCACAAAAGTTTGTTGTTTCATTCGAAATTGTTTTTTCGAATATTTCCATACAACCGTAATTCATTAAGCCCGGATCGATAGAAGTTTTATAAACATTTTCCCCGCACTTAAATTCACTCGGACACGCCCATTCGTCCTTATCTAATTTCGTTTCCATTATGAAATTATAAGCGGGTGCAGCAATTTTAGTAATTATCTCATAGGGTAAATCCAAAAGTTCGGATTTGTCAATAGTCGAAACAATCGAAGCCAGCGTTACCAAATCTTTTTCGTCGCCCGAAGCCCACGAAAGCAAATCGATTGTTTGCCCGACGGTTAAATCTTCCCAACTTCCCGCAATTAAAATTGTTTTTCCGTTTAAATCAAATGGTAAATTCATAAAATTTTATTATCGTTTTCCGGGTGTTGTAATAAATGATTCTTTTGTTTTCTTTCCTACTAAACCAACAACCCCGTAGCGAATCGCATCTAAAGCGTGATTGAAACGGTCTACGGGCTTATTAATTGTTTTGCCTTGTTTATCTATTTGCCAAATGTAATTCTTTATTTCTTTTTGAATGTTTGGACTTCGAACTAAAAAAACGGGGTATTGTTTTATTTTTTGAATTCCCTGAATAATTGAATCGGGACCTTTAATAGTCGATTGAATATTAAAGCCGCTGGTTAATATTTCCCGAATAGATTTCGGTTCTGCAGAATCGGCAAAAATTGTATCGTTTCTTTTTATACCCGCTTCGCTCATTCGTTTGCAAATTTCGGGGTTTGTTAGCCCGTAATCATAAATCAGTTCCTGAATGTAAATAGCGCCCTCAGATAATCGAATTTGAACAAGCGCGCTCGGATCGTTTGTAAATCCAAAATCCAATCCGTAACATTCCATTTTAAAATTATCGGGCATTGATTCGGCGGCTTGCCAATTTTCGTAAACCTTGCCCCTTTTACCGCCGCCCCAAAAACCGAAAACATCGGACCGCGCCGCTTCGGGATCGTCTTTTATCATTCGCTCTAAAACTCGAATATAATCGGGGTGTAAGTTCTTGTAATTATCCTTGTACGTTGCGTGAATTAATAGCGTGTCTTCGGGTCTAACTTTATCGTGAAATTCGCTTTTTAAAAAACAGTCTTCATTATCGGTATTGTAAGTAAATATTATTTCGAGTTCCGCGCCTTTCATTGAACGCAAAGATTTATCCAGCTTATCGAAATCGTCTTTTGAAACTTCGTCCGCTTCTTCAATCCAAACAAAAGTTGCTTCGGTTATCGATTTCATTTTAGCCGTTGAATTTCCTGAAGCCGCCCGAAATCCTTTTGCGAAAATTCTGTTTCCCGTTTTCAGGTGGGTAATTTGCATTGTGTTTTCCAAAATATGGAAATCGCTTTGCAATTCTTTTTCTTCGATTATATCTATAATTTGTTGAAAGCTCGAACCGCGAATATCGGCGAAATGTTGCCGCGCTAAAATCCCCCT
>CAZKOQ010000119.1:8516-8997 GCA_964554425.1 uncultured Pirellulales bacterium
CCCTGAAATATTCGGGTGAATAAAGTTTCGTTATAGCGTATTGCGCGACCTCGAACGACCTACCAGCACCGCGCCCGCCGAAAAGGTGCTTATATCGCTTCTTTGCCCTATACAAATCGACGTAAGCGGAATTAACGTTCAGTTGTTTCATTCATATTTTGAAATATAACGCGTAATGGTTCCCCGTCTTTTCCTGTGTGTTCGAAACTTTGAACGGCTTTCCCGTGTGCGGAATCCATTAATTCTTTGAACGCGGCGGTGTCCCCTTCGCGGGCTTTTTTTATTTGAGCAAGTGTTATAATATCCTGTTGCTCTAATTTTTCAGTTACGCCCGTGATCGGGTTTTTTATTTCCTGTTGAACTTCTAACCATTCGCGAACAATCGTAGCCCTGTTGCGGCTTCCTTTCGGGCGTCCGTTTGGGTTTCCGCTTTCGCCTTTCTCCCAATTCGGTTTTAAATTATCTAAGCTATTCATAATCG
>CAZKOQ010000120.1:0-8951 GCA_964554425.1 uncultured Pirellulales bacterium
TACCTATCATTTCCGGCAATCAGGCCATAAAATGTTTTGAAAAGATAGGTTATCAAGTCGTTCGCCAACGAGGTAGCCATATACGAATGCGCCACAAAAGTGATAGTACTAAACAGCCCTTAACTATACCTCGTCATAAAACTTTGGGTAAAGGTCTTATGCGCAAATTACTACGTGACGCTGAGCTTACTATAGAAGAATTTTCAAATTTGCTTTAGGTAAATTTCTACGGGCTTAAGCCCGTAGCATTTGCCGCAACAGGATTTGCCTGTCCGCCTTCGGCGGATAAACCTGCCACAGGCGGGTAAATTTGAAAGGAGACAAAAGATGCGAAGTTTGAGATTATTAATTTTTGGGATAGCGTTGGGGCTTGTCGTTTGTGGGTGCGAAAAAGAAAAGCCGCAAACAGAAAAGCAAGCCCCAGGAGTAACTGAAAAGACCGAAGAGAAGGAAACAGGAAAGGAGGCCGCTATGGGCGTCAGTTTACAATGGCTGGGCCATGCCAGCTTCAAAATTCGTCACGACAAAACCGTCATATACATCGACCCCTGGAAACTCAAAATGCCGGCGGATGAGGCGACACTGGTGCTTATCTCGCATAGCCACTATGACCATTACTCAGCAGAGGACATTGTCAAAGTTAGTGGGCCTGAAACAAAACTTATCGCCCCGCCTGATGTAATCGCAACCGAGAAAGGCGGAGAGCTGATTGCACCAGGGGTAACGATTGAGGCGGGAGCTGTGAAGGTTACGGGTGTTGCTGCTTATAATACCGCCAAGCAATTTCATCCAAAATCTAACAAGTGGGTTGGATTTATAATTGAAGTCGGCGGAAAGCGTATTTATTACGCCGGCGACACCGACATCACAGATGAGATGAAGGCACTCAAAAATATTGATATGGCGCTGCTGCCTGTGGGCGGCAAGTACACGATGAACGCTGAGGAAGCCGCTGAAGCAACAAAGTCTATGAAGCCAAAGCGTGCGTTCCCATACCATTATGGCGACATTGTCGGCAGCCGAAGCGACGCCGAAAAGTTCTCACAACTTGCCGGTTGTGAGGTGAAGATTTTGAAATCGGGCGAGACGCTGTCTCTCGAATAGCCCGTATCCATTAGTAAGCAGTAAGTGGTAAACAGGCAAAACTGATAGGTGGGCAGTTGATGTAAAAGGTGCCTGGTAAGAACTAATCTTTTTTGGTCTGTTTTATCTGTTTCATAATTTCGTTAATCCGCCACTCGAGGGAAGAAAGTATCCAGAACTGGAAGTGATTGATGCGCATCTGGCAGTGTATAAGATAGATAATTTTCAATGATAATGTCACCATTGCCAGCTCGATCATCAGCGGCCGTAATTCCCCCTTGCTGAATATCGAGACCGTTACTGAAGCCACAATCACGGTAATAAACAGGGCGTTGACGAGCTTTGTGCGAAATTTTGGTAAGCCGCCGATTTTGCCTACTATGGCTCTGACGCGTTCTTTTTCTTGTTGAAAGTGCTCCAGCTCCTGCTTCAAATCATCGAGCTCTCCCTGGAGATGTTCCTGATTATCTTCCATAGCCGCTCCTTTTGCTCAAAAAGATTCGGTTTATTTCTTTCAGGTGGTCTGTAGAAGCAGGATAGCTGCCATTTTACTATCTTGCAAGTGGCAAAGCTAATTACTCAAGGTGAACGGTTTATAAACCGTCATATTAAACTATTGTTCGCGCAGGTAAGTTAAGCTGCCTGCTGCAACGCGGGCATTTGACTTTATCGCCCTTGAAATTCGGGGGAATTTTTAATTTTAGGCCGCACAGGCAGGTCAGAAATAAAAAGCCGTTCACTTTCCTCATAATATCACCAACCTGGTGCATCCGGGCCTGAAGGCGCTCTTCTTTTTCGGCCTTTGCCTCGGCCTCCCGCAAGGAAATTTCTTCTTTCGTTAAAGCAGCAGGGGGAATAACAGTTTTTGTGTGAGTTATTTTGGTGAAAGAATCTGAGTAATCTTTGAAGGAGGCGCCAGCCATACTACGCAGGATTCTTATTCTCTCTGAAATCGGTGGGTGGGTGCTGGTGAGGTCGGCTAATGTTGTTCGTCCGCTTCTTTTGAAAGGATTAGCGATATACATTGGCGCAGTAACTTTGTTTGCGGTGGCTAATTGCGGCGACGGGTCGTTAGCGATTTTTTCCAAGGCGCTGGCAAGACCTTCAGGATAGCGGGTCAGTCGTGCAGCGCCGGCATCGGCAAGATATTCACGTCTTCTGGAAAGCGCAAAATATAATAGATATGCCATTATTGGCGCCAAAATTGCGGCTAAAATTGCTATTGCCAGCAGGATTAACTGTGCCTGCCCGCCGCCTTTGCCGCCGGATGAATACCTTCGCCGCGAGCCGCCTCTGGAGCCATAAAACATACCTCGCAAAAATATGTCAGAAAGCAGAACGATTGAGCCAAGCATTATGCCGGCAAGCGTTACAAAGAGGATGTCACGGTGCAGTATGTGGCTTATTTCGTGGGCGATAACTCCTTGCAGCTCATCGCGATTGAGGCGTGCCAGGAGACCTGCGGTAACGGCGACCGAAGCGGATTGCGGGCTTCGGCCTGTGGCAAAGGCGTTTGGGGCAGGGTCGTTAATGATATATATTTTTGGCATTGCCGGCAGACCCGCAGCGATTTTCATTTCCTCTACAACATTGAACAACTGCGGGTGAACATCGTGGGTAACGGGTCTGGCTCCACTTGCGGCCAACAAGATTTGGTCACCGCTGGCTAAGCTGACCAACGTAAGCAACAGGTAAATCGCAGCAGCAATCACCACGCCAAACAAGCCCCCCTCTGGACCTACTGCTGCCAGCCCAATCACATAGCCAAGCAGCACCAGAACCACCGCCATTATGAGCATCAGCATAATGGAGTTTCTCTTGTTGGCTCGTATCAGCTCCCACATTGTGTCGTTTTTGGTGTTTAATTGTTGGTTCTAAGCTGTAGTAGCTGTTTTGTTGTTTGGCTCGATATATCAGCTAAAACTCACCTTTGGGACCTCACGCTCGGCGGCACTTTCAAGCTGGAAGAAATCGCGTTTGTTGAAGCCAAACATACCCGCAACGATGTTAGACGGGAACATCTGGGTCTTGTTGTTGAAGAACAAGACCTGGTCGTTGTAGCTCTGTCTGGAAAACGCGATTTTGTTCTCAGTGCTGGTGAGCTCTTCCTGAAGAGCCAGAAAATTCTGGTTGGCTTTCAGGTCTGGATAGTTCTCGACGACAAGCATAAATTTGCTTAGAGCATCGCTAAGCGCACCTTCGGCTTTTGCGGCTTCCGCGACTGTCCTGGCTCCCATTGCCTGGCTTCGTGCATTTGTTACAGCTTCAAAAGTCCCTCGCTCGTGCTGCATATAGCCCTTGGCGGTCTCGACCAGATTCGGAATCAGGTCGTGCCTGCGCTTGAGCTGCACATCAATCTGCGACCAGGCATTATCGACCTGATTGCGAAGCCCGACCAAGGAGTTGTAGATGCCGACCACAAAGAGGACGAGCAAAACGGCAACAATACCGACTACAATTAGTGGTATCATCATAGGTTACCCCCTGTTCTGGATGTTTCGCTGTGCTGTGGTTTACGATGAGCGCTTTTTAATAATCACCACCGCAATTATGGCGACAACCGCAACAACGATACACACTATACTTAACGTACTCATACTTAACATACTCATAGTTCTCTCCTTTCATTAAATCTGTTTTTCTGTTTCCATTGCTGTGGCATTATAACATCTTTCTTTTACAAGTCACCAACTTTTTATTTTTTGCTGGTTAGCCAGTCGATACTGAAGCGTGCAAAGGCGATTTCTTCGTAAGGATGCTCCTGGCCGGCCTCATAGAGGCAGGCAATATCACCATCCGGCAAAGCGGCCAAACAGGAGTATGCCGATGGGCCTTTATAAAGCAACTTTGAAATAGGCCAATGCTTGCCTTCATCGTAGCTGAGTCGCACCGTCATTTCAACACGCTTATTTGTGCTGGCCGGATTTGAAAACAAGAGACGGCTTTTACCATTGGCACCAGGCCAACTATAACGAAGGAAACTGGCCTGACATAAGGGTTCAATCAAAGCAGGGTCGTGTGCAACTTGAGACCATGTGATTCCACTATCGCTGCTGGAAGCAAGGGCACGAGTAGTTTTTGAGCGGTCGTAATTCCGCATATTTAGCATCAATGTGCCGTCGGCCAGCTCAACTACCTGACATTCGTTGACCATTGGGCTGACGATGCCGCCAAGTTTCCAGGTTTTTCCGTGGTCGTCGCTAATGATTACGTGCGAGTTATAGCCGTTTGGGTCGCTTTGGGAAGGAATTGCACTATGGTCACAAGGAATGACTAAGCGGCCTTTCCACGGCCCTTTTTGCAACTGAATACCCACACCTGGGCCTGTAGCATACCACCGCCATTGTGGCTGTTTCACAGTATTGGTTATCTCTGATGGTTTTGACCAGGTGATGCCGTTATCCTCGCTTCGGCTCACCCAGACGCGGCGTGTATCTTTGCCGGGGCCTTTCATGACTGCATTCTCGTCATCGGCACCGCGATTCCAGGTCATTAGCAGCCATATAGTTCCGGTGGCTTGGTCCACTACGGGGCAGTGATTGCCGCAGGTATTCGTCCCCTCGTCCCATATAACTTGCTGGTTACTCCAGGTCTTACCACCGTCATCGGAGCGTTTAAGAAGAAGGTCGATGTCACCATAGTCGCGGCGGCTGTTTTTACGTCCCTCACAGAAGGCCAATATCGTGCCGTTCTTAGCTACAAGAAGTGCTGGAATACGGTAGGTATGATAGCCATCCTTACCGCTGACAAACACATCGGTATAATACGGTTGTTCTGATGTCCCTGTCTGCGCAGGCGACGCCAGAAAGGCGAGCGAGACATAAGCAATTAGAAGAACGGACATCAGACGCACAGTGAATTTTTCCAAAGTGAACTCTCTAACTTAGGTCTTGCTTAGGGAGAGCAAACATATCAGCTAATAACTTCTGGATTTTACTATCTTTGTCTAACTGGGCCCTGTTTAAGATATCGTGTAATTCGCCCTTATCGAACCACAGGCCATCGCCTCGCCGACATTTGTCTATAAGCAAAGCTGGTTTGGATGTCTCAACGATAATTTTTTGCATTTTTTTATTGCATATAGGACATTTCCGTATGTTTTCGATGCAGTTTGGGTCGGTTTTGAAGGAATTAAGTAGCTGCCTGGCCTTCGCCGGCTCACCGAGCAGCAGTTCCATCTCGCCGGCATCGAGCCAAATACCGTCGCAATCGGTGCAGTGGTCGACCTCGACATCCTCAAGCTCGAGGGTAATCATCGCGTTTTTGCAAACCGGACAATCCATATAGAAATTCAAAGGACAAATCCGCCGCATATTTGGCGGATAAATATCAAAACCTGCCCTGAGTCCGCCGCAGGCGGATAAACTACGCCGAAGGATTATAATCAAAAATGTAAAATTTTTGCCCTGACCTTGTATTTAGTCACTTTCCACCGATATTAAGCCCAGATAATCGGGGCTTATATTACAGGGATAGGATTAGAAGGTCAATAGGTGAGTTTTGATTATTAGATAGCGAAAGCCCAGAATATTTAGAGGCGGAGCAACTATAAAAAAGCAGAATGTAAAGCTTCCTTGCGTCTGTTTGTAGGGAAATGAGATAAACAGTTCAATCGCAAAGCATATTTCCCAATTTAATAGAATAAAAAGCGCCATTTGGTCAGCGTTTTGATTTTGAACCCTCCGCCGGCCAAAATGCAAGATTTTTGTGGTCTTATGCCGATATGAGTAAAAATAGGCAAAATATTTACCCTTGACGCTAAAAACAGATAGGTCTATTATAAGACCGTCTTTGGGACAGAGAATTTGAAGGTGTTAAAAATGATTGTTGACTGCCACACACATATTAGTTTTGCAGCCGATGATATCGAGACCGCCGAGCATTTAGCAGCGGCTGAGGGCGTCGATGTCTGTATAGTCCTGGCTGCCCCGAATGGGCCGACCGAAGATGCCAACAAACGGCTGTCGGCGTATGTGAGCAGGCACAAGGACAAGCTTATTGGCTTTGCCGTTGTAGAGCCGACAAAAGACAAGGGCAGTATCAGTTACCTCAAATCCCTTATTGAAAAGCAGGGATTCGATGGCGTGGTTATGTATTGTTCGGCTAACGGTTTTCATCCGGCCCATAGCAAGGCGATGCAATTCTATAAATCAGCGGAGGAATTGAAGATACCTACCTTCTTTCATAACAGCGGACACTTAGGCGCCAATGCCATTTTAGATTTTGCTCAACCATACCTGCTGGATGAGGTTGCCAGAACGTTTCCAGCCTTAAAGATTGTCATCGGGTGTATGGGTGTGCCCTTTATTGAGCAGACGCTGGAGATGGTGTCCAAGCACAAAAATGTGTATGCTGACCTATCGATACGGCCCAGCAACGTCTGGCAGGTTTATAACATCGTGATAGGGGCATACGAGCGAGGCGTAATGGACAAGCTGCTATTCGGCAGCGGCTTCCCATTCGGCAACACGCAAGAGTGTATGGAAACGCTGCTCGGCTTCAATATGCTTTTAGCCGATACCAATTTGCCCACGGTTCCTCGCGGCAATATCCGCGGCATAATCGAACGAGATACGCTGGGGGTGCTTGGAATAAAAAGAGACTGGGCGGACAAACTCAGGACTGCTGACACCAGAGACTATGGCGCGAGAAAGGTGGGGAAGTAAACTCGGCATAATCCTTGCGGTTGCAGGCAGCGCGGTGGGGCTTGGCAACTTCCTGGTGTTTCCTACTCAGGTGGCACGCAATGGGGGCGGGGCCTTTATGATTCCCTATTTTGTGGCGCTTTTCCTGCTTGGGCTGCCTTTGATGTGGATTGAATGGACAATCGGCAGGTTCGGCGGCGGATTCGGACACAGCACCGCACCAGGTATTTTCCACACCCTCTGGAACAAAAACAGGTTTATCAAGTATTTCGGCGTCATAGGAATCTTTGGTCCGACCGTCATTTTCATTTATTACATCTACGTTGAATCCTGGCTTCTTGGATATAGCTTTTTTGCTCTTTTCGGCAAATATAACGCTTGCACCACACAAGAGACTATGGTGACATTTCTCCAGGGCTACCAGGGAATTGTAAAGAACGAGTTTTTCAGCAGCATCGGGCCAGGATATTTTTTCTTTCTGGTCACTTTTTTCCTCAATATTCTGATAGTTTATTTCGGGGTCAGCAAAGGGATTGAAAGGGTATGTAAGTATGGGCTGCCCATTCTATTCATATTTGCGGTGGTGCTGGTGGTGAGGGTTCTTAGTCTGGGTGCACCCGACCCTGCGAATTCTGAGAACAATATTTTGAACGGTCTGGGTTTTCTGTGGAACCCTAACTGGTCTGCTTTGAAAAGCGCAAAGGTTTGGCTGGCGGCTTCAGGCCAGATATTCTTTACATTAAGCTGCGGCATCGGCGTCATCCTGACATACGCCAGTTATCTCACTAAAAATGATGATGTGGCGCTGTCGGGCTTGACGGCTGCGGCCACAAATGAAGTAGCAGAAGTTATTTTGGGCGGCAGTATTGTGATACCGGCTGCGTTTGCTTTTTTTGGTTCGGCAGGCACTACAAAAATAGCAGAGGGAGGGGCATTCAACCTGGGATTTGTTACGATGCCGTTGATTCTGAAGAACATTGCTTTCGGAAATATCTTTGGATTTTTGTGGTTTATGCTGCTTTTCATAGCAGGAGTAACCAGCTCGATTTCCCTATCTGAACCGGCGATAGCTTTCCTGCAGGATGAATTCAACCTGTCGAGGAAAAAGGCGAGCTTAACTTTTGGAATAGTAACCCTTGCACTGACCCAGCCAACGATTTTTTTAGTGGCCAGGGGAGCAATAGATGAGCTTCATTTCTGGGGCGGAACGCTTTGTCTGGTTGTATTTGCAACAATTGAGACGATTCTTTTTGGCTGGGTATTCGGAATGGAAGATGCGTGGACCGAAATGCATGTCGGCTCAGATATTACCATACCTCGCATATACCGCTTTATCATTAAATACATCACGCCTGCATTCTTGTTTTTCATTTTGGGCTTCTGGTTCTGGCAGGAATGGACACCTATAATCCTGCTAAAGAACATATCATCCGAAAACGTGCCATATATTGTAGGTCTGCGCGTTATGTTGGTGGGGCTTTTTGCCGTCGTGGCGTTTCTAGTGTGGGTGGTCTGGCGGCACAGGAGGACACAGAGTCAATAGAATGAGATTTGGCGGCTGGATATTCTTGGTTGCAAGCTGGGGAGCGATTCTTTCGCTCTTTTTATATTCACTCATCCGCACCTTGCGCTCAAAAGACAGAAGCAAATCGGAACAATAAGCATATCCGGCTACTTTTGAAATTGGGTTTGATTGGTCCCCGGCTTGAAGATTCCGAGAAGCTCACCCGTGGGGATCTCCGCTTCGCTTCGAGTTTGTTTGGCTTTGTTTGGGTTTGTTTTTGACAGTTCAAAGTTCGTCGTATTTTGTTGTTAGTCATTGTATATACTGGTGTTACAAGCATTTTCGGTCTTCCAAAAATTGGCTTTGTTTTGCATAATTAGTCGTAATTGGTTACTGGAAATTGGTCATTGGTTAATTGGTCAAATGGCATTTCAGAGCCGGCATTTAGTTTTTTGACGAGATTGAGCCGTTGAAGCTCGAGGAGCGTTTTGTAAAGACTGTGCTCTATTCGCCTTTCATACATCAAGAGACGTTCGAGCACCCTTGCACTTGAGAAGTCCTTTATGGCCAAACGGCCGAGAGCCAGAGCGGTGGCCGATTCGGAGGTGTCCTCGTGCGACGTGTTCCGGCCTATGAAAAACAACGATTTTGTAAGTTTGGCCAAGGGGCTGGGGGTATTATCAGCGTTCAACGCATCAATGGCCTGGTTCTGGATACAA
>CAZKOQ010000121.1:0-8853 GCA_964554425.1 uncultured Pirellulales bacterium
GTCCGGCGGGAGAAGGACCGGATATGAATCTTGTGGATTCTTCAGGATGGCTGGAATACTTTGCCGACGGCCTCAACGCCAAGTTCTTTGCGCCAGCTCTTGAGGACACCGAGAATCTCATTGTATCAACAATCAATATCTACGAGGTCTTCAAGCGGGTGCTTCAACAGCGAGGTGAGGATGCAGCTCTTCAGGCCGTTGCTCTGATGCAACAGGCCAACGTTGTGGACGTTACGTCGCCAATCGCGATGGACGCCGCCAATATCAGCACGGAACTGAAGCTGCCTATGGCCGACAGCATCATATTTGCCACAGCACGAGCGTATGGCGCCACCCTCTGGACACAAGACGCCGATTTAGATGGCCTACCTAACGTCAGGTTCACCAAGAAATAGGCCGGTGTGCAACACAGTTCCCGAAGTCAGGTTATGGATTTTGGCCCGCAACAAATCGGCAAGTGGCTGGTTGCGCTGGGGTTTATAACAGCGATTGTGGGCGGTCTAATAATACTGCTCGGCAGAGTTGGCCTATTTAGATTGCCAGGCGACTTGGAATTCGGCTCAAAAAATTGGCGCCTGTATTTTCCGATAGTAAGCTGCATTGTGATTTCTATTGTGCTGACATTGATACTGTGGCTAATAAATCATTTGCGGCGGTGAGGAGAATAATTTATCTTTGTGGGGGCTTTTTAAGGAGGGTTTCTCTGGATAAATGCGGGGATTGTGGATATAAGTTGCGAACGAAAATTGGAAAATAAACGTCAAAGTAAAATTCAACGATTGATGCTGCTATTGTGATTGATGAAAAAGGAGAGAAATGATGATTACGACGGCAACGTCTGGTAAGGAAACGGTAAAGAAAATCAGCAGGGGATTTATTCTTCCGAGCGCTGCATTCACCATACGAAACGGGCAGGTCAAACTCTACAAATTTTTGGATAAGCCGCCGAAGCCGGGCGACGTTGTTTATGGAATGATAAGCCGGATAGGGCAGCACTCGTCTTTGGAGAACGCATCCGGCAGGATACATATAATACACGACGGCACAAAGGCGATATTTGTGTTCGGCAATAGATACGCCCCCGATTACTATGAAGGACTGGTGCCTGAAGAGATGACCGATGAGGTTGACCTTATAGCCCGCTCGGGGGTGATTGGCATCGTTGAGACCAAGAACTCGCTGATAAAAGACCCGACGAAGGTCAAAGTCCTTGGTTATGTTTGCGACGAGGAAGACAGAGTTCTAAACACGCGCCAGTGGCCTGTCATAAAGCCCAAGAACACGGTGAAGAAAGAGCCGAGGTCGAAGATGATTTTAGTTTGCGGGACGTCGATGAACTCCGGCAAGAGTATGGCGGCGGCGGCGTGCTGCTGGTCGCTTAGCTCGATGGGGTATAACGTTCGGGCGTCCAAGGTTACCGGGACGGCGGGCTTGAAGGATATTCTTCTTATGAACGATGCAGGGGCAAATCCTTACGCGGATTTTACGTATCTGGGGCATCCATCAACGTATCAGCTTTCACAGGAGGAGCTGCTGGTGATTTTTAATCACCTTGACCTCAAATACGCAAACAATCCAAAGAATTTCTGGGTGGTGGAATTTGCCGATGGAATCATTCAGCGCGAGACTGCGATGCTGCTTGCTTCGCCGCAGGTAACATCGAGGATTTACAAACTGATTTTCTGCGCTAACGATGCGTTTGGAGCGATTGGGGGTCTGCGGACATTGAAGGAGAAATTTGGCTTGGCGCCCGTTGCTTTGTCGGGGCTGTGCTCGAGCTCGCCCTTGCACGTGCGGGAGCTTTCGGCGTTCACCGATATTCCCGTATTTAATAGCGCCGAGGCAAGCGTAAAGCGACTGGCGGACATCCTGCTTTCTCCAGATAATAATCTCCCGAAGTAACTATTGCCCCCTCGTCTGCAATTTGTGTGATTCTACTCGACCTTTTTGTAAAACTGCGCTTCGTGGTCGGAAAGCTGCTTGCGCTCAATCAATGAACGAACACGCTGCAAATCGATATCCCTGGGCTGGCCTGCGGCAGAAGCCGGCGGTGCAGCGTGCTCGATAGTAACCGGCGCGACCTCCAGGAATTTTTTTACCGAAATTGCCGATACAAATAGTGCCGCTATTAAAGCGGCGGCTACAAGGTATCGGGATAGTGGGCTTGCCGGAGCATAAGCGGCAATCGGCACAGCATCCTTTTTTGTGGCCGGCCTGGGCAAGTAGCGGCATCTGTCGCAATATATGCAATCTATCCGGTCTTTTGCGGTTAGGCCGAACTCGCATCTGCCAAATCTTTTTGGCGGCAAAAACTTTTTAAGTAGAGCTGCGCTATTAAATATAGAAAGAAACGCACCCGCCGGGCACAAGTAGCGACACCAGAAGCGAGGGTAGATAATTGCGCCGACCAAAGCTATTGTCACCATCAGCCACAACCAGGATGGCCAGTTGGTCATTGCCGGTTGAAAATTGGAGAGCGAAAGCCGAAAATTAAAAATTGATATAAGCGGGTCGGCGGTAAGTGCGGCTCTATTTCTTGAGAGGAAAAATATGATAACGAATACAAGCAGGACACCATATTTGATGAATCTTGCCTTTTGCATTTTTTCTATCGCTATCGGCTGCCTGAATCTTGCCGGGATGATGTAGCCCAAAAGCTCCTGTGCTGCGCCGAATGGGCAGATATAGCCGCAATACATATTGCCAAAGATAATTACAAGCAGCGGCACGCCGATGACCAGAAACAATACCGCTGTCAATTTTAAGGCGGGGGTTTGAAAAGATAACAGCGTTACTATCTGCTCGGTTGAGTATTGGGTATTGAGGATTATGCCGCCGACAACAAGATTTAGTGTGAGCACTACTAATCTACTCCAGAATCCACCTCGGTAGGTTACCAATAGCGCTGCTATAAAAGCGGCGATTAAGTAGATTGCGTGGGCGTCGGGCAGATAGTCGGCCAAGCGTGGTTTTTGTTGGGACTGGGGCTGAACGGGCTGGCCGAGAATTTGGGTTGCGAACCTCTGGCCCGATGTCTGGAGTGCAGCGAGGATGGCTTTGGAGCTTATCGTAGCGCCGGTTACGGCGTCAACATCTGCAAACGGCTCAGGTCCGAAGAGCCGGCGCCCAGGTAAAAGTCTGCACCACTTTGTAAGAAGCTCAAGATATGAAGGTGTTTCGTTGGAGCGGATGATATGGAAGTTGATAAGTTTGCCGGCGGCGTCGATACAAATGGCGAGGTTCATTTTGCCGCCGAAGCCGCGGACCTGCGGCGCAAGGTCTTCGGAGCTAAAGATGTATCCGGTTACATTTGCGGATTCATCGTGAACCGTAAAGTAGCTAATTTTTCGAGAGCCATCGCTAAGAGATACTGTGTTCTGCCGGATATTTTGTGCTCCTGCGAGGGCTTGAGCCGCCGGCTGTGGCAGAGATGGTTTGAGGTGCGCTGCGGCATCGGCAAGTAGATTTGAGCATACGACGACGGATACGCCGATACCGAGAAAGATGTAGCCGAGCCGGTGCAGACGAAAAGTGGGTGTGTCCAAATAGCGGTCTCTTTCGAGTGTAAAAACTTTTAGTCCCAACAGCGGCAGATTGGCCAGGATGAGAACAATAAATACAAAGAGCGTTATCTTGGTCCCGAAAACTGGTATGAGGATAAGTCCTGTCAGGACGGCTCCGAGCGAGGCGCCGATGTGGTCGGCGGTTTCGAGCTTGCTGCCGGCCTGGCCTGGCTCGAAACCGGAGTCGGCAAGCTGTTTTGCGGCGATTGGAAAGTAGCAGCCGGTGCAGAGGCCGCAGAGAATAAAAGCGATTGCGAAGATAATATGCGTGGATTCCAGAACGCCGCCTATACGGTCTGAGATTTGACTGACCGGCCAGAAGGCGATGGCGGCCAGAATCAGGGTATGGATTAGTATTACTGCTAATAGAAGCAGTTGTGCGAATGTGACTTTTCGATTTAGCTCCGGCTGGACGGACGGCTGCATCCGCTTTATCAGGGCTGCACCGATGGTTAAACCCACCATAAATAAGGATGAAATGACTCCAATATGCAGATAAAGCGAGCCGAAAACGGTTTGATAGAGATACATCAGGACGATTACGCTGCCGATGCCGAGCCAGCCGGCGGAGAAAACCAAAAAGGAGCTGTCGAAACTTGATTTGATGATGCCATCTTTTGTTTTCAGGATATATATGACCCGCAGGATTAGAAGAACCAGGATAGGAGTAAGAAAAGCCGGCGGCCCTGCTAATGCAAGATATTTGACAAATCTGGTAATGGGAGCTCCGGATTGTTTAGCCGCCAGCAGCAAACTATACAGGTGTGCGAGGGGTTTGGAGTCGCTGTTGACCAGCATATTCTCCGGCAGGTCGGCGGCTGTGTAGCTATCCAGGGCTTTGGCGGCGCGGTCAGGCAGATATACGGAGAGAAGCGCCTGTGGGGCAAAAACTTCCGCTGCGCCATTTATCGCGGCAAAGCGGTCTCGCAGAATGGCGGGGTCGCCGGTCAGTTTCCCGGAATCGGATGCAATGAACCAGGTGTCCTCGCCCGGGGTAATAACGAATTGAGAAAATGCTCTCTGGAGTGTCAATTTTGTTGAGGCACCGAGGTTGATTAGCTCGGTGCCCATAATGTTTTCGCCGCCTGCCACGCGGACTGCCAGTATGCCTTCGGGTCGCAGCGAGTTTTTGATTTGGCGGTAAAATTCGAGCGTATAATAGCGGTTGAGCACGGAGCTGGCTGCCTCGGGCAGGTTGACGATGACAATATCATAATCTTGTTTCTGTTCAGATAATAGAGAGCGAATGTCACCATCTAAGCGATGGAGGCGAGGGTCGGTGAATTTGAGGTGCGGAGGGATAAATTTTTCGACGTTTCCGGCATATTCGTTGTCGCTGTGCGCCCAGGTAACGTGCTTGATTTGCGGCAGATTCAAGAATTGGTAGCAGGTGGCCAGGCCAGAGCCGATGACCAATATGCTCTCGGCATTAGGATTCTGGCAGAGTGTAACGGCAACAATCTGGCCTGCGGAGCTTTTATCCGGCAGGGTTTCGCAGACACTTCCCTGGCGAATTGCGACCCACTGGCTGCCGTAGCTTCCATAGAGGTATTCTGCCTGAGCGGTTTGAAAGGAGCCGGCGAAGGCGTCTTTGGGGAGTAGTTTCGTCCATCTTACAAGCCGTATATATCGAGATAGGTTTTGGTCGGCTCCAACCGCAAGACCGATACAGCAAAAGAGCAGCACAAAAAGTGAAAATCCGGAGGCGATAAATCCGGAACTGAAGTTTTGGGTCTTGTGTCTGTCGCTGATGGTCCTGGCGAGCTGGGCGGCAAATATTGATAGAGAGAGGATAATCGCCAGTATAAAGAAAATTCGTATGCCGGTTACTCCGAGTCCGAGGAGGATAGTTGCGCCGAGTCCGCCGAAGAAGCTTCCTGCCGCCTCGATGATATACACATTAGAGACAGCGGAATCGGGGTCCTGCTGAATCCATCGGCAGGCAAGGGGAAATAGCATACCCGTAACGATGCTGACCGGTGCGTTAAGCAGTATTGATAAAAGCACCGTGGCCTGTATGGATAGTAATGCGTGTGCCTCGACGCCCGCAAGCTCGCGGGCCTGGATGATTAGTATCAATTGAAAGATAAAAGCGGGCAGATATGCCAGAAATAATAGTTCTATGTGGTTGAGCAGTTTTTGTGCGAAGCGGGGCGCTTTATAAATAAGCAGGGCGCCGAGGGCAATCCATAAAAACCAGGAGCCAAAGAATAGTCCTACGCTTATGTCGTTGCCTTCGAAGCTGGTGAGAAATTCGCGGAAGAGCAAGCTCTGTGCCGCTATGGTGAATAGGCCGTAGCTAAATATCAGTAGCCCTCGGGCGAATTTCATTTTTCTTCACCGAAAACGACTGCCTGAAAGACCTGGAAGTTTGCGCCCTCTTTCCAGCCGTCCGCAGGCAGACCTGCTTTTACAGACAAATTTGCAAGCATCTCGTTGAGCCCCCAGCCCCATTCGGGCGCAACTTGTGGCAAGAATAGCGCCGAGCGACCATCTTTATTCAGCACGACACCATCTATTCCGATTCGGATTTGGTCAGCCGAGGCGATAGGTGTGGGCACCGTGAGCGCGGAGATTTCGATTTTAATATCGTTGCACTCGGCTGCCGTCAGAGGCGCAAAGCGAGGGTCATTGAAGCCGGCGTTGACTGCGTTAATAATAACGGACTTATATAAAGGCCTTTTCGGAAAGACGTCACCTATACAGCCCCGTAACTGTGAATTTTTTTTGAGTGTTACAAATGCGGCCCGGGGAATCTTCATTGTGTCCGTGGGCGTGATAGCCAACTGGGATATATCTGGAATGCGGCGGTTGGCGAGTGCATAAAGAATGGTTTTGCGGGCCAGGACCAAGAGCTGTTCTTTTTCCTGGTCGGTCAACTCTGGCCTGGCCGGCGGCGGCTCATTGTGGGCGGATTTTTGCCATGCGCCGCAAAAAACGATGCTGAAGTAACTAACCGAGTTTGTAAAGTCGCCTGTTAGCTCGCCCGAGGTGGTGTAGTTTAACAGTTCGGCCTTGGCGCCAGGGCCAAGCATTGAAAGCAGAATCGCGACCGGCACTGAGCCGCATATAGTAACGTCCGTCTTGTCTATATATTCCAAAAAGCCATTGCTATCTAATTTAGCGATATGCTCGTAGGCGCCCATATCGAGCTTTTTAATTTGTTCGGGTATATTTTCTCTGAAGGGTATGTAACCATAATTCGTTCCATAGTGCGTGAAGTCCGAGCTTGCAACAACGAGAGTCCCTTCGTCCACAAATGTCTTGAGGATATTGGCGGCTTTTGCGATGGTTGTCGGTGAGCAGTGGCCGGCAACGATGGGCACAAGTTTGAAATTTTTTTGGATGTGCTGGAGCAATGGGATTTGTATCTGGACGCTGTGCTCGTATTCCTGTGCATCAGGTGTATTTTGAAACATCGGATATTTCAGCAGCTCACTTATAAACTCGGTATCCAGCTCTATCTCGCCCAGAGGGGTCTGGTAGCAGGTCTCACGCGGGACGCTGAGGACTTCTTCCATAGGGACGCGGTGGCTTGGGCCAATGACGATGATTCTTTTATAGTTTTTGGCGGTAGATTTTATCCCCATTACCGCTGTCAGGCCTGAATACTGATACCCCGCGTGCGGAGAAATCAGGGCAATCACATCGTTTAATGGCTTGGCACCAGCTTTCTTGAAAAGCTCATCAATTTGCTTATTCAGTGTTTCGGGGTCGGATGGATACCAGGAGCCGGCGATGGATGAGCGGAGGACCATTTTGTTCTGGGTGAGGGGTTTGGTTGTGGTTGATTGTGCCGGTTCATTAGCAGGCCCAGGAGTCTTGCGTGCGCATCCTGTTTCAGAGAACAGATGAAGAACGCAAATAAACGCAATTAGAAGAGATGATAAGGATTTACCGTGCGTGTATTTTTTTGATTTTCTGTTCATATCAGCCACTCCATTTACTTGGTCCGGTGACGTCCGGCAGCGATTTGACGTTGCCTGGATATTTTTTAAGTCGTGCTGCCCGGACAAATCTTCTTGGCGTCGTAGCAATCCAGCCGATGCCGAAAATAATTGCTGCTGAGGTCTTCGTAAGTATTTGGAAAAATTTTCTGCGTGTCATTTCCAGACTCCATAGATTTCTTTTCTGCAATCGGGGCAACGGCCATTTTTTAACTGGTTCTGGAGAATGGTGAAGCCGCTGCGCTCGATGAGCAGCTTCTTGCAGGATGGACAATACGTATTCTGGCCTTGCTTGCTGGCGATATTTCCAATATAGACATAATCCATCCCTTCTTCTATCGCTATATTGCGGGCCATCTCCAGAGTTGCCAGCGAGGTTGGCGGAAGGTGAAGCATCTTATACCGCGGGATGAATCCCAAAAAATGCAGCGGCGTCTCCCTGCCGAGGTTTGCCCTTACCCATCGGACAAGCTCGCGTATTTCCTCCGGCTTGTCGTTCAGCGTCGGTATAACCAAGTTTGAAACCTCAACCTCTACACCGCACGACTTGGCTACAACCAGTGTATTCAGGACGGGCTTTAATGTCGCCGAGCAAATGTCCCGATAGAATTCCTCAGTAATTCCCTTTAGGTCTAATGTTATTGCATCGACATATTGAAGCAGTCGCCTCCACGGCTCCTCGTTTATATATCCCGCCGTTACGAGCACATTACGTATCCCTGCCTCCCTGGCCAACTTTGCCGTATCATAAGTATATTCATAATAAATAATCGGCTCGGTGTATGTATATGCCAGCGAAGTGCAGATGTTGCGCCTGGTAAGCTCTACGAGTTTGGCAGGCGGACAGAAGATTGCATCGCTTTCTTCAGGGTTGGTCTGTGAGATTTCCCAGTTCTGGCAGTTCCTACAGTGGAGGTTGCAGCCGACCGTTGCAACCGAAAGAATTGGAGTGCCAGGCAAAAAGTGGAAGAGCGGTTTTTTTTCGATAGGGTCTATGTTGGTTGAGCAGAGGTAGCCATAGACCACGGTTCGCAGCACCCCATCGAGATTGATTCGCACCCGGCAGTCGCCGCTCTGCCCCTCGCTAATAATGCACATCTTCGGACATAATTCGCACTGAACCTTCACCTCAAACCCCGCTTTTCAACGGAAAAATATAAAATGTTGCCGCGAAGCAATCTCACAGGTCATTTCATAGTTACTTCCGTGATGATGCCTTTTTCTATGTATATAGGGCGAATTCTCTCCCGTAACGATGGGAGCTTTCTAACAAACATAAGCGCACCTATAACACAGCATGTCCCGCCAAGCAATAAAGTATTCGGCGCACCTATTTTACTGGC